>CAZEOR010000128.1:0-7574 GCA_964513695.1 uncultured Thiobacillus sp. | reverse complement strand
GCGACCGGGAAATCGACCTCCTGTTGGTCGAGCGGGTGCGCGAAGGGGACAAGCAGGCGTTCGGGCTGCTGGTGGAGAAGTATCGCCGCAAGTTGCTCCGGCTGTTGTCACGCATGGTGCGCGACCAGGACGAGATTGAAGACATTGCCCAGGAAACCTTTATCAAGGCTTACCGGGCTTTACCCCAATTCCGGGGCGATGCGGCCTTTTACACCTGGCTGTACCGCATCGGCGTGAACACCGCGAAGAATTACCTGGCCACACGGGGCAGAGCCATGCCCACGGTCTCGGACCAGGCGATGAACGACGAGGATGAACCGGATGAAAGACTGGTGGCCAAGGAAATCGGAACACCGGAATCGGAACTGATATCCAAGCAGATGGTCATGGCGGTTAACGAGGCGGTAGAGGCCTTGCCTGAAGAATTGCGGCAAGCCATCACCCTGCGCGAGATTGAAGGCATGAGTTACGAAGAAATTGCTGAATATATGGAATGCCCCATCGGCACCGTGCGTTCCCGCATCTTTCGGGCGCGTGAAGCCATCGCCGCCAAGCTGCGGCCAATCCTGGGCACCCCGGAAGACAGAAGGTGGTAACAATGACATACACGATGAAAAACACCCTGAACACGCCGACCAAACACCCCCGGACAGAAGATGACACGCTCTCCGCCCTGCTGGATGGAGAACTCGGCGACGAAGCAGCTCGCATCGTTTTAAAACAACTTTCACAGGGCGGGGCGGAACGGGATCATTTCCGGGAATACTGTCTGATCGGCGATGCCATGCGCGGTCTGGACAATGTCATGCCCGACCTGACCAACCGAGTCATGACCGCACTGGAAAACGAACCCACCGTGCTCGCCCCCATGCGCAGGCCTTCCAACCGACGTCCGGCCCTCTGGATCGCGGCGGCCACCGTCGTCGCCATCACCTGGAGTCTTTGGAACGCAGGCCCGCGCGAAGAATCCCTGGCACCCCTGGCCGCGAATCAGCCTGTGCCCCTGGCCAGCGCCGAATACAGCAATGCGATACCGTACCTGGCGGCCCACCAGGATTTCGCCCAGGCGGTGGTTGCTCCTTCTGAAATGCGGTTTACTCGAGTCACCCTGGTGGGAGCCGGCCAGTGAGAGCGGTTTGGCTATTGTGTCTTGTCGCCTTCGGCGCCCAGGCCGCCGATCCGCTCCCCCCCGCCGACGCAGCCGCTTGGCTGCAGCGCATGGCCGATGCATCCAGGCGTCTTTCCTATGAAGGTGTCTTCGTTTTCCAGCACGGCGACTCCGCCATGCAATCCCTCATGGTCGCCAACCGGCCTGCGGGGTCTGGTAAGGACAGCCGCCTGACAGCCATGGACGGAATCCAGCGGGAAGTTCGTTGTACCCAGGGTGTTTCCATGAACTTGATGATCGAGGGCGGGCAGATCAAGGCGGAAAAACGCCTGAACTCCAGGCACTTTCCCGATCTCCTGCCTGCCAATGCCGCACCCTTGGCCAATTGGTATGCGGTCAAACTGGGCGAATTGAGCCGGGTTGCTGGCCTGGACTGCCGTCAGGTCGAACTGACACCCAAGGATGCCTTCCGATGGGGATACATTCTCTGCGCCGAGAAGGACACCGCTCTGCCGCTCAAAGCGGTCATGGTCAATGAAGCCGGCCGTGCCCTGATGCAATACACCTTCGCCGAAATCAAGCTTGGGGCGCTGCCCAAGAGCCCGCCAGCCCCCATGCCGGATATGCTGGATGCGGCTCAGCCCGTGGCCACCGAGCGGGTCGGCGTAAAAAGCCTGCCTCCGGGTTTTACTCGCATCACCGCCGTCAAGCGCAGGCTTCCCAACAAACCCGGGGAAGTGGAACACTGGGTATTCAGTGACGGCCTGACCCTCATTTCCCTTTTTCTCGAACCAGCCTCGCATCCCATTGAATCCATGCGCGGCCAAAGCAAACTCGGCATGATCAACATGTTCACCCGTCAAGTGGGTTCCATGCAGGCCACCATACTGGGTGATGCCCCTTGGCCAGCGGTGGAGGCCATCGCCATGAACCTGGAAGCGCGCCAGCCTGCCGGAGTTACGCGTTGATCGAAACACCGGCCCTTATCACTCGCCTCGAAGGCGATACCGCCTGGGTCACAAGCAAGGCGCCGTCCTCTTGTGGCGTCTGCGGTGGCAAGGGTTGCGGCTCCTCCCTCTTTGCCCGCATCTGGCATCCCGAGGAACCGGAATACCGGGTGGACAACCCCATCGGCGCCTCGCCAGGGGAAATGGTGGTGGTCGGTTTGCCGGATGGCGTTTTGTTTAGCGCCGTTCTGGCCAGTTATGGCATGCCTCTGGTGTTGCTGCTGATGGGTGCCGGCCTTGGTAATTATTTATTCGGGGAACCCGGCTCCATCTGGGGTGGTCTGTTCGGACTTGGATTGGCCACTGTTTGGCTAAGGATGCGTCGGGGAACGAATACCGTCCCCGTCATCCTTCGCAGGAACGAGGACTCCGGCATGCATGCATGCCGGGCGCGAGCCAGTTGATATTTCCGCGTTTCAATGTATTCGTTTCGCTTTTCGAGGTGTGAGATGAAGAAATGGCTGGCCCTGTTGGGCATGACACTCGGCTTCATGGCAGGAACCGCCAAGGCTGAACTTCCCGATTTCACCGATCTGGCGGAAAAGCATTCTCCCGCCGTGGTGAATATCACCACCACCCAGGACTCCAAACAGGTCAAGCGAGGGCACAAGATGCCCGAACCGGATGACATGATGGATTTCTTCCGCCGCTTCATGCCACCCGAGGGCGAACGTTTCATGCCCCCGCGCAGGGGACAAGGCTCCGGTTTTCTCATCTCTTCAGACGGCTATATTCTGACCAACGCCCATGTGGTGGACGACGTGGACGAAGTGGTGGTGAAGGTCAACGACAAACGTGAATTCCGCGCCAAGGTCATCGGCAGCGATGCCCGCACCGACGTCGCCCTCATCAAGATCAATGCCGACAACCTGCCCCGTGTCGCCATCGGCGATCCGAACCGGCTCAAGGTCGGCGAATGGGTGCTGGCGATCGGCGCCCCCTTCGGTTTCGAGAACACCGTGACCGCAGGCATCGTTTCAGCCAAGGGCCGCAGCCTGCCGGACGAGAACTACGTGCCCTTCATCCAGACCGACGCGGCGGTGAACCCCGGCAATTCCGGCGGCCCCCTGTTCAACCTGCGCGGCGAAGTGGTGGGGATGAACTCCCAGATCATCTCCCGCAGCGGCGGCTACATGGGCCTGGCTTTCGCCATTCCCATCGACGTGGCCATGGATGTGGCAGAGCAACTCAAATCCCGCGGCAAGGTCAGCCGTGGCCGGCTGGGCATCGTCATCCAGGAAGTCACAGCCGACCTGGCCGACACCTTCGGCCTCAATTCCCCCCACGGCGCCCTGGTCGCCGACGTGGAAGCTGGCAGTCCGGCCGACAAGGCGGGGGTCCAGGTTTCCGACATCATCCTCAAATTCGATGGCAAACCTATCAACAGCTCCATAGACCTGCCCCGACTGGTGGGGGCCACCAAACCTGGCATCCGCTCAACCCTGACCATCTGGCGCAAGGGCGCCCAGAAAGAACTAACCGTCAGCGTGGGGGAATTGCCTGAAGAGAAGGTCGCCGCCGCCAAGAGCAAGGAAGCCAAGAAAGCCAACCGCGCCGGCCTGGCGGTCACCGAACTGACCAAGGAGCAGAAGGGCATCCTCAAAATCAACAATGGCGTCCTGGTCGAGGAGGCTACCGGCGCCGCCGCCCGGGCCGGCATTCAGACCGGCGATGTCATCGTGGCGGTGAACAACCAGGAAGTGAACACCAGCGAAGAACTGGCACGTCTACTCAACGATCCGGCCCGCAAGAACGCCGCCCTGCTGGTCAAGCGGGGAGAGAACGCCCACTACGTCTCCCTGCGCATGGACAAGTAAGAAGTTGCGATCTGATCAACGTGAAGGAACTGACCCTCTATGGCCGCCCAGGCTGCCACCTGTGTGAAGACATGCGGGCGGCCCTGGAGGACTGTCAGACCCGGCTCGGGTTTACCCTCCGGGAAATTGACATCGACTCGGATCCCGCCCTGGCAGCGCGTTACGGCACACTGATTCCCGTGCTCGAAGATACGGCCGGAGAAATCTGCCATTACTTCCTGGACCCGGCCGCGCTGAACAAAGCGCTGGCCATGTCTCCAGGAAACGGCTAACCCCCTGTCCTTTCAGGTAAAATCCGCCCCAATCCGTCACCGAGAGGCACGTCTGCGTGCCTCAAGTTTTTTATGCGCAACACCCTGATCCGCAACTTCTCCATCATCGCCCACATCGACCACGGCAAATCCACCCTGGCGGACCGCATCATCCATAGCTGCGGCGGACTGGCCGACCGGGAGATGGAGGCCCAGGTGCTGGATTCCATGGATCTGGAGCGGGAGCGCGGCATCACCATCAAGGCCCAGACCGCCGCCCTGCTCTACAAGGCCAGGGACGGCCAGGAATACCAGCTCAACCTGATCGACACCCCCGGCCACGTGGACTTCTCCTACGAGGTCTCCCGTTCCCTGTCGGCCTGCGAGGGCGCCCTGCTGGTGGTGGATGCCTCCCAGGGCGTCGAAGCCCAGACCGTGGCCAACTGCTACACCGCCGTCGAGCTGGGCGTGGAAGTGTTCCCGGTGCTGAACAAGATCGACCTGCCTTCCGCCGATCCGGAGCGGGTCATCCAGGAAATCGAGGACATCGTCGGCATCCCCGCCGACCATGCCGTGCACTGCTCGGCCAAGACCGGCCTGGGCGTCGAGGATGTGCTGGAAGCCGTCGTCAAATACGTGCCGCCACCCAGCGGCGACCCGGATGCCCCTCTCAAGGCCCTGATCATCGACTCCTGGTTCGACAACTACGTCGGCGTGGTGATGCTGGTGCGGGTGGTGGACGGGGTGCTGAAACTGAAGGACAAGATCCGCCTGATGGCCACCGGCGCCGATTACCTGGCCGAAACCGTCGGCGTGTTCACACCCAAGTCACTGGCACGGCCCCAGTTGTCCGCCGGCGAGGTGGGCTTCCTCACCGCCGGCATCAAGGATCTGAAGCACGCCAAGGTGGGCGATACCATCACCCTGGCCACCCGCCCCGCCACCGAGGCGCTGCCCGGCTTCAAGGAAATCAAGCCGCAGGTGTTCGCCGGCCTGTATCCGGTGGAGTCCCACGAATACGACAGCCTGCGCGATGCGCTGACCAAGCTGCAACTGAACGACGCGGCCCTGCGTTTCGAGCCGGAAACCTCCCAGGCCCTGGGCTTCGGCTTCCGCTGCGGCTTCCTCGGCCTCTTGCACATGGACATCGTCCAGGAACGCCTGGAGCGGGAGTACGACCAGAGCCTGATCACCACCGCGCCCTCCGTGGAATACCAGGTGCTCATGAAGGACGGCAGCCAGATCGAGGTGGAAAACCCCTCGCGCCTGCCCGATCTGTCCAAGATCGAGGAAATCCGCGAACCCATCATCACCGCCACCATCCTGGTGCCGGAGGAGTATCTGGGCAACGTCATGACCCTGTGCAACCTGAAGCGGGGCGCCCAGGTGGACATGAAATACCTGGGCCGCCAGGTCATGATCAAGTACGACCTGCCCCTCAACGAAGTCGTGCTGGACTTCTTCGACCGGCTGAAATCCACCTCCCGCGGCTATGCCTCCCTGGACTACGAGTTCAAGGAATTCCGCGCCGACGACCTGATCAAGCTGGACGTGCTGGTCAACGGCGAGAAGGTGGACGCCCTGGCCCTGATCGTGCACCGCTCCACGTCCGTCTATCGTGGCCGGGAACTGGTCTCCAAGATGCGCGAACTGATCCCGCGCCAGATGTTCGACGTGGCGGTGCAGGCCGCCATCGGCTCCCACATCATCGCACGGGAAACGGTGAAGGCCCTGCGCAAGAACGTACTGGCCAAGTGCTACGGCGGCGACATCACACGCAAGAAAAAGCTGCTGGAGAAACAAAAGGAAGGCAAAAAGCGCATGAAGCAGGTGGGCAACGTGGAAATTCCCCAGGAAGCCTTCCTCGCCATCCTCCAGGTCAGCGACAAATGAGCGACCTCCCCTCTCCCCCTCCCTCACTCCTCACTGAACAACAATGAACTTCGCCCTCATCCTATTTATCGCCCTGGTCATCACCGGCACCATCTGGCTGTTCGATCACCTGGTCACCGCCAAGGGGCGTGCCTCCGACGCCAAGTTGCCCATGCTGGTGGATTACTCAAAAAGTTTCTTCCCGGTCATCCTGGTTGTCTTCCTGCTGCGCTCCTTTCTGGTTGAACCTTTCAAGATTCCCTCCGGTTCCATGCTGCCCACCCTGCTCATCGGCGATTTCATCCTGGTCAACAAGTACGAGTACGGTATCCGTCTGCCGGTCATCAACAAGAAGGTGATCGAGCTGGGCAGCCCCCAGCGCGGCGACGTGATGGTATTCCGTTTCCCCAACGATCCATCCCTGGATTACATCAAGCGCGTGGTGGGTTTGCCGGGCGATGTGGTGGAGTATGTCGACAAGCGCTTGACCATCAATGGACAACCCATCAGTTACAAGCGGGATGGAAAGTTCGAATACACATCCCAGGGGCTCAACTTCGTTCAAGGCGAAACCTGGCGCGAAAAACTGGGTAATCACAACCATATCGCCATGGTTCAGACGGACATGCCACCGGTCATCGTGCACCAGGTTGAAGGTAATTTCCCCCACCGTATCAATTGCAGCTACAACGAAACCGGGTTCAAATGCACCGTGCCGGCCGGTCATTACTTCATGTTGGGAGACAACCGCGATGCCTCCAATGATTCCCGCTATTGGGGATTTGTTCCGGATCAAAACATTGTCGGCCGGGCATTCTTCATCTGGTGGAATTTCGACGATTTCCTGAACATGATGAAATCCTTCTCCAAACCGGCCCGCATCGGGTCAAGCATCGAGTGAGGCGAACCATGAAACGTCAGAGCGGCATCACTTTGGGTGGAGTCCTCATATTCATGCTGCTGATCGGCTTTGGTGTCTACGCAGCCGCCCGCGTCTTGCCAGCCTACATGGATTACTGGGTGGTCAAGAAAGTCATGCGTAATGTGCTTGATCAACCAAATCTCCTGGATATCAAGGAAGGTGAGTTGCGCTTGAGGTATGCCAAAGAACTCAACCTCAACAATGTGAAGGTGGTAGCCGTAGACGATCTGGTGATCGATCAAATTCCCGGCGGACTGCGTTTGTCCACCAGTTTCTCAGTCAAGGAGCCCTTCATGGGCCCGGTAAATCTGTGCATGGATTTCCAGGCTGAGGCCATGCCGTCGGGTTCGGGACAACTGGAAACCCGGCTGGGCCATATCTGGCGCAACCGGGAACTGCTGAGCCAGGCGCTGACCCATCGTAGTTTCGGCGCCAGGAACTACGAACGACTGGAATTCCTGGGCGACGGCGTATTGAATTGCGTGGTCGGACTCATGCTCTACCAGCGTTTTCCCGAACTGCCGGAAGGTCGCCTTTCCCGCCTCCGCGCCAACCTGGTTAACCAGGACTCCCTCCATGAAATCGCCTTGCAACTTG
>CAZEOR010000127.1:1419-7593 GCA_964513695.1 uncultured Thiobacillus sp. | reverse complement strand
TACGACTGGGGGGTACTGGCCTACGCTGTGGGCTTCGGCGGTTCCATGATCTGGTTTGGCTCCTCGGCCGGCGTGGCGATCACCAACCTGTTTCCGGAAGCAAAGTCGGCGGGCGCCTGGCTCAAGGGGGGCTGGCATGTGGCGTTGGCCTACGTGATCGGCTTCTTCGTCATGCTGGCGGTAGTGGGCTGGCATCCGCACGCGCCCCACAAAGAGGCAAAGCCTGCCGTTGGCATAGTCCCTACGGTCCAGGTTCTGCCGGCGCACTGATGTGCGAATCCTCCCGAATCGGTTTTAGCGAGGTCTGAGGCCGGCTTAGGTGTTACGCTTGGGCGGATAGCTCAGGACACTTTACCTATACATGTTTCCATTTCTCGGCAGGCTTACCGGACGGCATCCCTGGATGATCGTTCTGGTCGGCGCCATTCTGGTTGCCCTCGGCGCGATATACAGTCTGGACGTGATGCAGCGGCTCACCCTGGCCCCAGGGTGGGACGTGCCCGGCAGCGGATCGGCCGAGTCGGTGCGCTTGTTGCGTGACAAACTGGATCGGGACGAGACGCCGGTCATCCTGCTGTTCCGGCCCCGTTCCGACCAGGTGGGCAATGTGGACAGCCCGGTTTATCGCGCGGCCGTGGAAGCGGTGATCGCTGGCATCTCCCGCAATCCCGAGGTGAAAAGCGTGGTGAGTTACCACACCACGGGCGACGCCATGTTGCGATCCCAGGATAGCCAATTGAGCTATGCGGTAGTGCAGCTGGAGCGGGGCAAAGACGAGGGAATCGCCGCTTTTCAGCGTTTGCGCGAGCAGATCCGCAGTGATCAATTGGAAATCCTGATGGGAGGGGAGCTGGCCACCTACGTGGATGTCCGCCAGCAGCTCGCCAACGATATCCTGCACGCGGAACTGGCCAGCTTCGCCGCGCTGGCCGTCTTGCTGGTCTGGGTGTTCGGCTCCGCCGTCGCTGCCATGCTGCCCCTGATGGTCGGCGGCGTCACCATCGTGCTTTCCATGGCTCTGCTCAAGGGGTTCACCCAGATCATCGATGTCAGCGTCTACGCCGCCAACGTGGTGTCCATGCTGGGCCTGGGCCTGGCCATCGATTACGCCCTGTTCATCGTGTCCCGCTTCAGGGAGGAACTGGACGCCGGCAATGATGTGTTGTTGAGTTTGCGCACCACATTGCGCACCGCGGGCCGTACCGTGGCTTACAGCGGTCTGACCGTGGCCTCCAGCCTGCTCTGCCTGCTCATGCTGCCCCAGCGGTTTTTCCAGAATATGGGATTGGCCGGCAGTATTTCCGTGGTGGCAGCCATGCTTACCTCCGTCATTCTGCTGCCTGCGCTGCTGGCCTTGCTGGGCCATCGTGTCAACCGGCTCTCCCTGCCTTCTCACAGGCGTCGCGCGGCCCGGCAGGAGGAGGGCGGGCGCTGGTATCTGTTCAGCCATTTCGTCATGCGCAGGGCCTGGCCGGTCTTGCTGATCACATTGCTGATGCTGGTGACCATGGGTCTGCCCGTCCTGCATATGGAGATTGGCCCGGCGGATAGCCGCTCCCTGCCCGTGACGGCGGAAAGCAGACAAGTACAGGAAATCCTCGATCATCAATTTCCCCATGCCGGCCTGAGTCCGCTGGTGTTGACCGTCCGCACCAAAGGGCCGGCGCACGGGCAGGAGGCTCTGGCGGGGCTCGACCGACTCACCCGCGCGATTCTGGCCGTCCCTGGCGTGACCCAGGTGAAGGGACTGGTCAGTGTGGATCCCAAGCTGGGCCTCAAGGACTACCAACTGCTCTACGAATATCCGGAACAATTTCCCCTCGCCACGGAAACCCTGGCTGCTTACGCCAAGGACGACCACACACTCATATACGTGGACTACACCCCCCGTCCGGTCACCGAGGAAGCCCGCCAGATGGTGACTCGAATTCGCGACATCTCGCTGCCCGAAGGCATTGCCCAGGTTCACGTGGGCGGCTTCCCGGCTTTCCACCTGGATTACCTGGAGTCCCTCCGCTATTGGGTACCCTGGACCATCGCCGCCATCGTCTGTGTGATCTTCGTGCTGCTGTTCTTCATGCTGGGCAGCGTCCTGATTCCACTCAAGGCCGTGCTCACCAATCTGCTATCCCTCTCCGCCACTTTTGGCGCTCTGGTCTGGGTATTCCAGGAAGGCCACCTGTCCCAGTGGCTGGACTTTACGCCCCAGGGCAGCATGGATGGCACCATCCTGGTCCTCATTTTTGCCGCCGCCTTTGGTTTGTCCATCGACTATGAAGTATTTCTGCTCTCCCGCATCAAGGAGATGTGCCAGCATACGGGCGACAACATGCAGTCGGTGGCGTCGGGGATCCAGCGCAGCGGACCGATCATTACCAGCGCGGCCTTGCTGATCGGCATCGTGCTGGGGGCCTTCGCCATGGGCGAGGTGGTGTTCATGAAGGCCATGGGTCTGGGCCTGTTGCTTTCCGTGCTGGTGGATGCCACCCTTGTGCGCATGTTGCTGGTGCCAGCCAGCCTGCGCCTCCTGGGCCGTCTCAACTGGTGGGCGCCGAAACCCCTGCTGGCCTTGTATCAACGTTTCAATCTGAGCGAGATCGATGCCGCGCATCGTGACCGGGAGAATCCATGAACCATGGCAACGTCTTCGTTTTCCTGTCGGCCTTGCTCGGCATGGGCCTATCCATATTTTCCGCCCAGGTCCGTGCCGATCTGAGCCTGGTTGGGCGCAGCACTGTGCTGGCCATGGGCATGCAGGGCGTCGGTCAGGAAGGCTTGTGGCTGCACAACAACAAGCTTCGCCGAGACATGATCGACCGGGGCAAGGCCTATTCCCACCTCTATGACCTGTCCACCCGGGAGATCACCGTCATCGATCATTCCCAGCGCCAAGCCACCATATTCGCCATGTCCGACCTCAATCACGATGCCGACGCCCGGTTTTCCAGCAAGGATCTCAAGCTGGATCTCACTCCGACCGGCCGCAGGCATCAACTTCAGAACTGGAATTGCGCCGAGCACAAGCTGTTCTCTTCCATGCCCGCGGAAGTGGCCGGCGAGAAGGTCAGCTTCGAAATGACAGGTACGATCTGGCTGGCCAAGAACGCCCCGGAGCAGAACGAGACTGCCGCTTTCGTGAAAGCCGCCCAGGAACCCGATTTCTTCATGGGCATTCCCGCCCTGGCCAGGAAGTCTCCCGGCCAGGCCAAGGGCATGAGCGAAGTGGTGCGCCGTCTGGCGCCGCTTGGCCTGCTCTGCGCCGTGGACGTGGAAACCCGCTACGAAGGCACCGGCCGCATGGCGGAACTGTCTCGCAAGATGTCCAGCCGCATCAGCGTGACCTACGAGAAATATTCCGCTGACCCGCTCAAGGAAGATGTCTTCGATATTCCCAAGGGGTATCGGGTGGTGAAGCCGTAGCCACTTTCACCTCCGCCCCGCCCCGCCAGCGGGAGGGGTAGGGAGGGAGAGAGAAGCGGCTTTTCCTTCGCAAAGATCCGTATTTGCGCCAAGCCTTCTTGTCCCGCCCGCGGGTATCCGCCATTGCCCCCCGCGCCGTGCGACTGCTGGGACAATCCGGGCGGCAAGCATCCTGGAGATCGTCCATGTCTATTCCCGCGTTGGCCAGATTCCGAATCCTGTGCGGCTGCGCCCGGTTGCATGTCAGGTGGGGACGGATACACCGGCTGACGGCCGCGATCCTCGGCCGCGGATACCTTCTGTCGGCATTCCTCTTGGCACCCCTTGCCCAGGCAGCAACTTTGAAAGTGGGGCCCCAACATTTCCTCAAGCTCCCCAGCCAGGCCGCCCGTATCGCCAAGGACGGCGACGTCGTGGAGATCGAGGCCGGCGTCTATGCCCGGGACGCGGCGGTCTGGCGCCCGAACAACCTTACTCTGCGCGGCGTGAACGGCATGGCGCGGCTGATGAGTGATGGCGCCACCGTCGAGGGCAAAGGGATCTGGGTCATCAAGGGCAAGGACACGGTGGTGGAAGACATCGGCTTCTTCGACGCCCGCGTGCCCGACCGCAACGGCGCCGGCATCCGCCAGGAAGGCGCCAACCTGACCGTGCGGCGCTGTTCGTTCCGGGACAACGAGAACGGCATCCTGACCGGCTCGAATCCCGCCAGCGAGATCCTGGTGGAAGCCTCCGAGTTCGACCACAACGGTTACGGCGACGGCTACTCCCATAACCTCTACATCGGCGCCGTCGGCAAGTTCACCCTGCGCGACAGTACCAGCCGGCTGGCCCGCGCCGGCCATCAGGTCAAGAGCCGCGCCGCCGTCAGCATCATCGCCAACAACCGCATCGAGGACGGCCCCAGCGGCCGCTCCAGTTATCTCATCGACCTCCCCTCCGGCGGCGACGCGGAAGTCACCGGCAACACCCTGCACCAGGGGCCGCTGGCGGAGAACTACACCATGCTGGCCTACGGCGCCGAGAACCTGCCCCACGCCGTGAACCGGCTGCGCGTCAGCGGCAACACCTTCATCAACGACCGCAAGCAGGGCTGCCGGCTGATCTGGGTGAAGCCGGAGTTGGAAACGGCTGAAGTCAGTGGCAACAAGTTCGTCGGATGCACACGGATGGACGGCAAGGTGCGGGAGGCCGACAACCAGGTTCTGCCGCGTACGGCCTTACCCGCAGAGTAGGCTGCGTCGACAAGCGCCATGCGCTACGCGGCTGAGCTGCCGTGTTCGACTCCCAACGCTGCATCGATGACGTGTATGAAGGCGTTCATGGGTACGCTGGGGGTAAGGTTGGCAGGGAAAATACACCGACCCTTAGGGAGTTTTGCTGCTCAGGAAAAGTACGAGTAGGGCAATGGAAAGAACCCCTCCTTCTGTGACTGTGGACGCAATCTCAGTCTGGCACGTCTCTACGCCGCCTGGGAGGGGGCCGGCAAGCGCTCTGTTTGCCGAAGGTGCCCATTCCGGGAAATCATCGGGCCATATCGAGTCCATTCCGGTCCGGACCCAGCCGATCGACCACTCCAGACACCAATCATGTCATCCCCCATCCACGGCCGAGGCGCCGTCTCCAACCCCCAGCACCGCTTCGAGGCCCTGGCCCGCGCAGCGGAGGACGACGGCTGGGCGCGAGATGAGGAGGAAGCGTCTCTGCCGGAAACCCAGGTCATCGAGCAACTAGCCAAGACCGCGCTCACCCGCAACGATTCGCCGGACATTTCCTTCGACCGCTCGGTGAACCCTTACCAGGGTTGCGAGCACGGTTGCGTGTATTGCTACGCCCGACCCAGCCACGCCTACCACGGGTTCTCACCGGGGCTGGATTTCGAGACGCGCATCATCGCCCGGCCCAATATCGCCGAAGTGCTTCGGGAGGAACTGGCGAAGCCCGGCTATCGGTCCGCGCCGGTGGCCCTGGGGGCCAACACGGATCCGTGGCAGCCGGTGGAGCGGAAGCTCGGCATCACCCGGCGGGTGTTGGAGGTGTTGGCGGAGGCGCGCCATCCCCTGACCCTGGTGACCAAGTCCAGTCTGGTGGAGCGTGACCTGGACCTGCTTGGCGACATGGCCCGGGACAATCTGGTGCACGCCGCCGTGTCCATCTGCACTTTGGACGCGGATCTGGCGCGTCGCCTGGAGCCGCGCGCGGCGAGTCCGGCGCGGCGGCTGAAGACCCTGGCGCGTCTGACCGACGCGGGCATTCCCTGCGCGGTGCTGGTGGCGCCCATGATCCCCATGCTCACCGATCCGGACATGGAGAAGGTGCTGGAAGCGGCGAAGGACGCGGGCGCGCGGACGGCGGGCTATGTTTTGCTTCGCCTGCCCCACGAACTGAAGGACGTCTTCAAGGACTGGCTGGAAGCCCACTATCCCCTGCGCGCCGGTCACGTCATGAGCCTGGTGCGGCAGATGCGGGACGGCAAGGAATACAACAGCGGCTTCGGCACCCGGCAGCGGGGAACGGGGATCTACGCGGACTTGCTGGCCCAGAGGATGGCGAAGGCGCGCAAGCGCCTGGGGCTGACGGGGGGCATGCCACCCTTGTCGGTGGAGCAGTTTCGGCCGCCGGGGGTGAAGGGGCAGATTTCCCTGTTCTAAAGCGCTGTTCGTGTTCACGGAGGATTTCGTGCTCACGTCAGTCGTTGTCGCAGTTGTTGTCGTCATCCCCCTTTTGTAAAGGGGGACGGAGGGGGATTTAAGC
>CAZEOR010000127.1:0-1409 GCA_964513695.1 uncultured Thiobacillus sp. | reverse complement strand
GAAATCTCCCCCTTTACGAAAGGGGGGAAGCCTTCCATTTGACCAACTCCGTCCATCACTCTTTAACGCGAACTGAGTCTTTGCTAAAGGGTGACCAAGGGGGATGTAACCCGGGTTTTCTTCGCCCCACCCTGTGGAAATCCCCCCTATCTCCCCTTTGCAAAGGGGGGAAGCACGGCTCCAATCGACCGGAGTGGTTTCTCCAACCGGCCCCAAGGGCGGTTGGGCAGATGCCTTACCGCAGCTGCTGCCCGTGTTCCCGCGTGTTGTGGAATTTCACCTTGGGCCAGCGCTCCATGGCCAGGCTCAGGTTGACGTGGTTGTCGGCGAGATACACCAGGTTGTCGTCCACGTCCCGGGCCAGGCGCATCTGCTGGGCCTTCACGAACTCCGCCAGGTGGGCGGCGTCGTCGCAGGTGACCCAGCGGGCGGTGTGGATGCCGGAGCGCTCGAACACGGCATCGACGCCGTACTCGGTCTTCAGGCGGTGTTCCACCACTTCGAATTGCAGTTGGCCGACGGCGCCCATGAGCAGGTTGCTGTCCACCAGCGGCGCGAACACCTGGATCGCGCCTTCCTCGCCCAGTTCGCGCAGGCCCTTGTTGAGCTGCTTGGACTTGAGCGGGTCGCGCAGGCGCGCGCGGGAGAACATGTCCGGGGCAAAGTAAGGGATGCCCTTGTAGTGCAGGGATTCGCCCTCGGTGAGCACGTCGCCGATCTGCAACTGGCCGTGGTTGTGGATGCCGATGATGTCGCCGGCGTAGGCCTCTTCCATGCGCGAACGCTCGTTGGCCATGAACACCACGGCGTTGGCGATCTTGATTTCCTTGTTGGTGCGGCGCTGCTTCACCTTCATGCCCGGCGTGTACTGGCCGGAGCAGACCCGGAAGAAGGCGATGCGGTCGCGGTGCTTGGGGTCCATGTTGGCCTGGATCTTGAACACAAATCCCGTAAATGCCGGTTCTGCGGGCTTGACGTCGCGAATTCCGGCGTCGCGCTCCTGCGGCGGTGGCGCCCAGTCGATCAGTGCCTGCAGGATTTCCTGTACGCCAAAATTGTTGATCCCTGAACCGAAAAACACCGGGGATTGCAGACCGGCAAGAAAATCGACCAGATCGAACGGGCTGCTGGCGCTGCGGATTAATTCGACGTCGTCGCGCAGTTTGCCAACTTCCAGCGGGAACTGGGCATCGAGCACCGGGTTGTCAATGCCGTCGAGCTCTTCCGATTCGACGCGCCGCTCTTCGCCGGGCGAAAAACGCAGCAGGCTATCGTTTTGCAAGTGGTAAACGCCACGGAAAGTCTTGCCCATGCCAATTGGCCAGGTAATCGGCGCACATTCGATATTCAGCACCGATTCGATTTCTTCGAGCAGATCAAAGGGCTCGCGCACTTCGCGGTCGAACTTG
>CAZEOR010000126.1:0-7604 GCA_964513695.1 uncultured Thiobacillus sp. | reverse complement strand
GGAAGCGAAGCTCATATCCTGAGCCAGGGTGGAATGGCCCAGGGTTTCCCGCGCGGACTTGGCGAAATGGGCGAAGCGGCCTTCCATGTCGCCGATGACCTGGCGTGAGGAACCCGCCAGATCGCGCATGGCGTGGGAGTCGTCGAGCATCTGTTCCGCCTGACTGTTGAGGGTTTCCATAATGCGGCCGATGGATTCGGAAGCATTCTTGGTGTTTTCGGCCAGCTTGCGCACCTCATCCGCCACCACGGCGAAACCACGCCCCGCTTCGCCGGCCCGGGCCGCCTCAATGGCGGCGTTGAGCGCCAGCAGATTGGTCTGGTTGGCGATGGCGGTGATCAGTTTCACCGCATCCGTGATTTCGTGGCTGTGATTGTTCAATTCGACGATAGCGTCGGCCATATGGTCGATACGGCCGCTGATGTCGTTCAGCCGTTCCACCACCAAACTCACTGTGCCGCGGCTTTCTTCGGCATCAGCAGTGGTGCGGGTGGCCAGATCCACCACTTGTTTCATGGCATCGGTGACATTTTTCAGGTCAGCCTGATTGGAGGCCAGATTCTCCAGAAGGTTGGTGGTATTGAGTTGATGCACCATGCTCAGCAGATGGTTGCGCATCTGGCCCTGGGTTTGGTCAGCCATGGCTTCCAACAAAACATTGTGGCTTTCCATGCCGCGATGGAAACCGCCATGCAGCCCGTCCGGCAATGTCTTGCGGAAGAATTTTCCGTCAAGGTGATAGCGGAAGGTCGTGGTCTCCTCGCGGAAATAGGTTTCCAGTTGGTCCAGCATGTCGTTCACATGCCAGCACAAGCGACCGATCTCATTGCTATCGTCGATACCCGAGATACGGCTGCTGAAACGGCCGAGGCTGATTTCATGGGTGATCGCATCCAGTTTGGCGACAGGTGACAACCACTTGTTCACCTTGAGCTGCCCCCAGGCGGAAACGGCAACACCGACGACCAGAAAACCCAACATCAGCCAGTCAAAACCATGTATCAGCCAGGAACCGACAATGGTCGCGAGAATCAGACCGGAAAAACCCCAGAGCATCCATTGGAACTTAGATTGCAAGGACCAGTTCGTCATAGCTCATGCCCTTTTCGGCCAGCAGATCAGTGAGAATTTTTGTCGAGGCTGCAATGGCGTCGCGAGAGCCCGCTCGTTGTTCCGCTTCCAGCATTGCACGGTACAGGCCGGTCGCAATCTTCACAGCGGATGCTTTGGGTTTGCGACGGACCGAGAAGAAACCGGTGACGTTGCCCTCCTTGCTGAAACTGGGGGTCACATTGGCGAATACCCAGTAAAAGCTGCCGTCCTTCGCCATGTTCTTCACGTAAGCATTGCATTCCCGCTTGTCCTGGATGGTGTCCCAGAGCAGTTTGAATACCGCCCTGGGCATGTCGGGATGGCGGATGACGTTGTGCTGGGTGCCGATGAGTTCTTTCTCTGAGTAGCCGGAAAACTCGATGAATATCCGGTTGCCATAGGTGATGCGCCCTTTCATATCGGTTTTCGATACGATGAAATCATCGTCGCGCATCACCTTCTCCACCGAAGTGGGTGTGATTTGTTGTTTCATGCCTGCGATCTCCGGTCAGCGGCCATAGGGCGCCTGGGTATATGACAAAAGTAATATCGGAGAGGCTGGGGAAAAGTTTAGGAATCCGGATGTATTAACTCAGGGCAATACTCAGATAGGTGATGTACAACGCCCCGTTGATCGCCAGATGCCAGACCCGCAGTTGCCCCCGGCTGACCATCAGCCTGAGCCAGGCGGCCGCCAGCAAGGTGATGATCACGCCGGCCAGCACTTCCTTCTGGGGCGCCCAGGGGGTGAGGAGGACGCCGATGGCGGGCAGCAGCGTGCCCTGGAACACCATGGCGCCGGTGATGTTGCCGAAGGCCAGGGTATCTTTGTGGCGGCGTATCCACAGTATGGAGTTCACCTTTTCCGGCAATTCGGTTGCGATCGGAACGATCATCAGGCTAAGCAGCAGCGCGGAAATACCCAAGAGAGGAGCGGCCTGTTCGATGCCATGGATGAAGCCCTTGGCGCCGGCCACCAGCAGAAACAGGCCTGTGCCGAGCTGGATGATTATGGTGGTCCAGTTGGTGGGCAGTCCCAGACGGGACAGGAGCATGGGGTCATCCGCCTCGGTGGCGTGGCCATCCTTTACCAAAGCGGCGGAGGCTTTCAAGGTGAGCATGACGTAGAAGAAATAGATCAGCACCATGACGAAGGCCAGAGTGGCGCGAATGCCAGCGGTTTCATGGGGCACGAACAGGGCCACCGTCGCCAGCGCGAAGGCGGCCAGGAAGAAGTTGAGATCACGGGTCAGGCCGGTTTTCTCGGGTGTAAGGTGGCCCCGTGCGCCGCGCCGTTTCCACACCGCCAGGGTCATCAGGAACAGGGACAGAGTGGACAACATGAGCGGCGCCCCAAGGATGGCGCCGACACCGATTTCCTCGTTGAGTTGTTGATTCTGGGTACCCGCGAAGATGGCCAGCAGAGGCACGATGGTTTCCGGCATGGCGGTACCCACGGCGGCGAAGATGGAGCCAGTGACACCCTCGGAGATGCCCAGCTTTTCCCCCAGGTGTTCCAGCGCGTTGACGAAGATTTCAGCCGCAACCAGGATGACGACGAGAAAAAGCAGCAGTTCAAGGGCGATCATCGCAAGGCTCCGCAGGAAAGCGCGGCATTTTACATGGCTCACAGCTCATTTCGGCTGTGGTGGGAATCAAGCAGAATGAGGCCATGATCAAAGCTGCCTTGCTTCCCCTCGATGAATCCAGTTTCCACCCGCGCCTGGCGGCGACTCCGGGTATCGCCCTGGTGCTGTTCAGCAGCCCCGCGTGCGGCACCTGCCGGGTGGTGGAACGGCGCTTGCCGGAGGCCGCGCCGGTAAATGCCAGCCTGTTCAAGGTGGATGTGCAGCAGGCCACCGCCCTGGCCCAGGCCTTCGGCATATTTCACCTGCCTGAACTCTTCCTCTACAACGCAGGGCATTTCCATGCCCGCCTGAACTGCGAGATCAACCCAGTCACTCTTGTTGCCGCCGTGGACAAAGCTTTGTCCCAGCCGGCGGAGGAGGAGCCATGAGAACGAACCCCATGAACCAGCCAGGTTTGGAGAACGGAGATTTCCATTTGGAGAGGAATGGTTGGCTTGCCGGCATCCGCCGCATCGAATCGCCGAACCGTGACGCGCGTCCGGCGGAGGATGAGATCCGCCTCATCGTCATCCACAACATCAGCCTGCCGCCGGGAGAGTTTGGCGGCCCGGGCGTGGCGCAGTTGTTCACCAACCGTCTGGACCCCGCCGCTCATCCCTATTTTGGGACGATCCAGGGTTTGCGGGTGTCCGCCCATTTCTTCATCCGCCGTGACGGCGAGTTGATCCAGTTCGTGCCCTGTGGCGAGCGCGCCTGGCATGCGGGCGTCTCGAGCTGGCGCGGACGGGAACGCTGCAACGATTACTCCCTGGGCATCGAACTGGAAGGGACGGATGATCAGCCCTTCACCGATATCCAATATGCCGTCCTGGCCAAGCTGGTGAAATGCTTGCAGTCAGCCTATTCCATCGAAGGACTGGTAGGGCATGCGGACATCGCGCCCGGACGCAAAACCGATCCGGGGCCGTGCTTCGACTGGCCGCGCCTGCGCGGATTGCTGGGAGAGGGTCAGGCCGCCTGAGCGGGGATTTCGGCGCCGACGCGCTTGATGCGGTTCTTCTCGTCCACGTAGACCAGGGTCGGCTCGAAATTGGCCAGTTCGATCTCGTTGTAGGTGGCGTAGCTGGCGATGATGAGGATATCGCCCACGGCCGCCTTGCGCGCCGCCGCGCCGTTCACCGAGATCATGCCGCTACCACGCTGGCCTCGGATGGCATAAGTGGAGAAGCGTTCGCCGTTGTTGACGTTGTAAATCTCGATCCGTTCGTATTCGCGGATATCGGCCGTATCCAGCAGGTTCTCGTCAATGGCACAGGAACCCTCGTATTCCAGCTCGGAGGCTGTGACACGAACGCGGTGCAGCTTGGACTTGAGCAGAGTGCGTTGCATGGCGGGGTCGGGTTGAGAAAAACAGGGCTGCGATTATAGCTGGATTTTGCAGTGCACAAGAATAGCTGGGGAGGTATGAATGACCTATCCCGGATGTCAGCACTCGATGTTGTCGATAAGCCGGGTCTGGCCCAGGCGGGCGGCGGCGAGGACAACCCATTCCGTATCCCCGTGGCCGGGCGGCAACAGGGTGGCGCGACTGCGCACGGCTATGTAGTCCACGTCCCAGCCATGCGCAGCCAGATTGCCGGCGGCCGCGGCTTCCAGGGCGGTGAAATCCCGTTCCCCCGTGGAGATGCGGTCAGCAGTGTTTTTCAGCAGGCGATACAGGCGCGGCGCTTCCGTCCGTTCCCCGGCGGACAGGTAGCCGTTGCGGGAGGACAGGGCCAGCCCGTCCTCGGCCCGGCTGGTCTCGGCTTCGATCATGACGATGGGCAGGTTGAACTGGCGCACCATGCCCTTGAGGATGAACAACTGCTGATAGTCCTTCTTGCCGAACACCGCATAGCGGGGCTGCACCATGTTGAACAGCTTCAGCACCACGGTGGCGACCCCCTGGAAATGGCCGGGCCGGTGGGCGCCACAGAGTTCGCCGGCCAGGGGTGGTTGCACCGCGAAGGTCTGCGGCTCGGGATACATCTCCTCGACATCGGGGGCGAACACGATGTCGGTGCCGACCGCTTCCAGCTTCGCGCAATCGGCCTGGAGGGTGCGGGGATAGCGGCCGAAATCCTCGCCGGCGCCGAATTGCAGCGGGTTGACGAAGATGCTGGCCACCACCGGCCGGCCATGCCGCGCGGCGATTTCGGCCAGGGCCACATGGCCGGCATGCAGATTGCCCATGGTCGGCACGAAGGCGGTTTCCCGTTGGCCGGCCAGGGCCTGCCGCAATTCCACGACGGTATGGATGAGGCGCATCAGAAACCGTGCTCCGGGCCGGGAAATTCACCGGCCTTCACCGAGGCCACGTAATTGCGGATGGCTGCGCCGATGTTCCAGGCGCCTTCCATGAAATCCTTGGCGAAGCGGGGTGGTTTCTCCGTGAGCCCGAGAAGATCCTGCAACACCAATACCTGGCCGTTGCATTGGGGTCCGGCACCGATACCAATGGTAGGAATGGCCAAATGCTGCGTGACTTCATCGGCCAGCACAGCCGGAATGGATTCCAGCACCAGCATCTGGGCGCCAGCAGCTTCCAGGTCAGTGGCGTCCTGAAATAGCTGAGTGGCCGCGGTGGCTTCCCGCGCCTGAGCGCGGTAACCCGTTGCATTGACGGACTGGGGCAATAGTCCAAGGTGACCACAGACCGGTATGCCACGCTGGGAGAGAAAGCGGACGGTCTCGACCATGATCGCCCCACCTTCCAACTTGACCATGTTCGCACCCGCGGCCATGAGCCGGGAGGCCGAATCGAAGGCCTGCTCCGGATTCTTCTGGTAACTGCCGAAGGGCAGGTCTGCCACCACGAAGGCTTTGCCCGCCGAGCCTCGGGCCACAGCATCGGTATGGTAGGCAATCTGTTCCAGAGTAACCGGCAAGGTAGTGGCGTGGCCCTGGACAGTCATGCCCAGGGAGTCACCCACCAGCAGGACATCCACACCGTTTTCGGCGAGGAGATGGGCGAAGCTGGCGTCGTAACAAGTAAGGACAGTGAGCTTGTCGCCTTTTTCTGCACGTGCAAGCAATTGGGGCAGGAACATCGTCAGGCTCCTAGATTGAAGAATTCCCTCGCGCCGCGCATGTCCTGGATGCGCTGGACGAGCAACTCGAAGTCCGCGTCCTTGTCGGCGAAATTCAGGTGCTCGCTATTGACAGTGAGCAGCGGCGCGCTGTCGTAATGATAGAAGAACTCGCTATAGGCCTTGGCCAGGTCGCTTAGATAGCTTTCGCCCAACTGGCGTTCATAGTTTCGACCGCGTTTCTTGACCCGTTCCATAAGCGTGGCCGGGTTCGCCTGCAGGTAGATGACCAGATCGGGCGAAGTGGCCTGAGGTTTCAGCCCATCATATAGCTGACGGTAGAGGCGGAATTCGGCCTCGTCCAGGGTCAGGCGGGCGAACAGCATATCCTTGTCCAGCATGAAGTCCGCCACCGTCGAGGGCGTGAACAGTTCACCCTGACTGAGTCGACGGACCTGCTCCACCCGGGCAACTAGGAAAAAAAGCTGGACCGGCAGGGCGTAACGTTTGCGGTCTTCGTAGAAACGGGGCAGGAAAGGATTCTCGTCGGCGTTTTCCAGGGCCAGATCGGCGCCCATCCGGACAGCCAGCTTGCGCGCGAGACTGGTCTTGCCGGCACCGATGGGGCCTTCCACGACGATGTGGCGGAACCGGCCCAGCATGATCAACAGGTGGCCTGATCGCGGGGCACGGACAGGCGCTCGATACCGCCGGTCGGCAGGCCGGCGAGGCAATCCGCCGCGCGTCCGTGGCCGGGGATAACTGCATCCGGCGCTATATCGGCAAGGGGCAGGAGAACGAAGGGACGCTCGGTCATGCGCGGATGGGGCAGGGTCAGGCCGGGGGCGTGCATCACCAGTCCGTCGTAGAGCAGGAGGTCCAGGTCCAGGGTGCGCGGGGCGTTCTTGAAGGTCCGGTCCCGGCCGTGCCGGGCTTCGATGTCCAGCAAGGCCTGCATCAGATCGCGGGGGGAAAGGCGGGTATGGACACCCGCCACGGCATTCACGAAGTCCGGCTGGTCGGCGTAGCCCACGGGTTTCGACACATACAGGGCCGAACATCTGGCGAGACGGGTTTCCGGCAGCCGGGCCAGTTCCTGGCATGCGGTTTCCACCTGGGACGCCGGGTCGCCCAGATTGGCACCCAGGGCAATGTAGGCGAGGAAATTCGCGCCGATACGGGCGTCGCTTTCAGCCAAGCTTGACCTCGACGGCGTCTCCCGGCGTGGTGTTGGAGCGGCGCCGGCGCCGCTTGCGCTTGGCGTCGCCGGACTGGGCCGGCAGCAGCATGCGGGCCTGTTCATCCGTGTCGGCGTCCTGGAAACGGCTCCACCAGTCCGCCAACTCTTCGCTGGCGTCGCCGCCGCGCGCCCGGATCAGCAGGAAATCGTAGCCGGCCCGGAAGCGGGGATGGTCCAGAAGTCGATAGGGACGCGCGCCGCTGCGTTGTTCGAAGCGGGATTGCAGCGCCCAGATTTCCTTGATGGTGCCGTCGAAACGGCGAGGAAAGGCGAGGGCGTCCCGTTGGCGCTCCAGCACGGCGTCCATGGCGTCGTAGAGGGCGGGCTGGGCGCTTTGGCCGGTGTCCTTGTTGCGGCGCCATTCGGACTGCATGTCATACCAGAGCAGGCAGGCCAGCATGAAGGCCGGCGAAGCGGAATGGCCCTTGCGGATGCGCTCGTCGGTGTCGTGCAGGGCGGCATGGATGAATTTCTGCCGGTCCGGATCGTCCAGGATGGCATCCAGCATGGGCAGGATGCCGTGGTGCAACCCCTCGGCGCGAAGCTGGCGCACGCCCCGCTCGGCATGGCCGGATAGCAGCAGCTTCATCATCTCGTCGAACAGGCGGGAGGCGG
>CAZEOR010000125.1:0-7605 GCA_964513695.1 uncultured Thiobacillus sp. | reverse complement strand
GTGGGGGTTACGCGCGGCGCGCGCGGGGGACCGGCTTCGGTCTGTTGCGCTACCGGGTCTGCTCCTGGTTGCGGAGCACGCGGTAGATCGTCGGGCGGGACAGGCCGGTGATGCGGGCGATCCGGGAAATCTTCTCGCCCTCGGCGACCATCTTGAGGATGGCCCGCTCCTGGTCCGGGGTGACCTTGGCATACCAGCCCGGCTGGCTGCCGCCCCAGCGCTTACCGCCGGCCCGCGCGGCCGCCTGGCCAGCCCGGACCCGCTCGGCCCGGACCTCCGTCTCGTACTGGGCCACGCTGGCCAGTACGTTGGCCATGAGCCGGCCGGCCGCGGTGTTCAGGTCGATGCCGTCGCGCAGGCTGACCAGATTGACCTTCCGCTCGATCAGCTCCTCGAACAGGGCGGTCAGCCCTTTGGCCGTCCGCCCCAGCCGGTCCAGCCGCCAGACCACGATCCGGGCCACCTTGCCGGCGTGGACGGCCTCCATGAGCCTGTCCCAAGCCTTGCGGTTCATGGTCTTGCCGGTGAACTTGTCCCGATACCACTCGATCGGGCCGTCATGGCCATCCGCCCACTTCTTCAGGTCGGGAAGCTGGGAGGCATGATCCTGGCCGGTGGTGCTGACCCGGACGTAAATGGCGGTGTGTTTGGTGGTCCTCATCGTGAGCGATCCTCGCTTCCAGAAAAAACCCGGGCGCCGGGAGCCGGCGCCCGGGGGTGTGTTGGCCTTTCAATCCATCATCTCGCCGGATTCAATCGCCTGGAGCATGGCCCGGAGATGGTTCCGGCAGTCTGGGGCCTGAATCCGGGCAATCGCTTTGTCTTGACCGACCACGTCGGCCCACGTCCTGGGGCGGTATTGTTCTGCCAGCGTCATGCGGCCACCTCCGCCGCGGCCGGCTGGTGGAGGGTGTCGTATTCGGACAGGATCAGGGCGACGGCATCGCAGGTGCGCTTCAGGACGCGCTGGCAGGCTATCAGCGGATCGAGCCCGGCATCGCGGGCGTAAGCTTGCACGTATTCCCAGCAACCGCCGGCGTCGGCGTCTTTTTCCAGCCCGATGCAGGACAGCAGGATGGCCCCGCCCAGCTCCGCGACGGTTTCGCTGCGCCAATGCTGGCCGCGCTCGGTGAGCCGGCCGAGCCGGTCATCGGCCGCGTGCATGAGTTCGTGCGCCCACGTGGCCAGATTCTCCACGCCCAGGGCGATGGACTGCCGGAAGCGATGCTGGCCCAGCGGTCCGCGCGTGCTGCCGTTGTAGGTCTGGACGGTCAGGCCCCAGCGCCGGGCCACCTCGATCAGCGGCAGCGCGTCGATAAACTGCCGCGCCCATGCGCTGCCGGGCAGCTCGACGCCTTCGGTCTGGCCGTAGCCGAAGACGATGCAGTGCTTGAACCCCACCAGGATCAGGCGCGGCTCGATCTGTCCGGTTTCGGGGTGGTTTTCCTCGCGTTTGACGTGGCAGGGAATGAGGATGGGAAAACCCTTCTCGCCCTTGCGGACGTGCCGGCCGACTTGCTCCCATTGCCGGAAACCGCGGGCGTCATCATGGCCGTGCAGCGCCACCAGAAGCTGGTTGCTCCACGACCACGCCCGGCACGGGGTGTTCTCGTGACGCCGGATGAACATCGGCGCCAGCGCCGCCGGCACATCGCCTGATTGAAACAGATCCATGATCCTTTTGGCCGCCTCCTGGGCGCGCCCGTAGTAATGAATGGACATTGCGGCACCTTTCATGCCGCGGTAGGATGGGAGTGCTTGCCGGGTACCCTCCGGTGAGCACCGGGCCGGCGTGACCGCTAATCGCGTCGGCCCTTTTCACTTGTCTGCATGGAATATACCCCGCATTTTGTCACGTGTCAACTTTACATCGCACATTTCAGGAACTTTTCTGCATGGCGGATGCGAAAACGCGGCTCATTCGGCGAAGATTGACGCGTTACACTTCGGCGCGGGCCGGATCGGTCCGGATCGATCCGAGTATGGCCGGCGTGCCCGCGTGCCGGCGCTGCGATGTGCCGCACAGGCTGTGACGTGCAAGCTGCAACGCGTGACCTGCGCGGTGCAATCCGCGACGTGCGACCTGTGAAGCGGCGCGCGGTGGCCATTCTCCCGGACGAGTCTACCCACGTGCGGTCTGTGCGAGCCTGTATGTGGTGGTCGGCTTCATCCTGGCGAAAACCGGCCGAAAACGCAGGGAAAACAACACAAAAGCATACGGACATTGGCCGCGTAGCGCGGAGCGTCGGCAGGGACGTTCGCACCCCGTTTTTTGCCCACACCCCCCCGGGCGCGCGCTGTGGTTCCATCGGGGTTATCTTGCCTGCGTCATCACGCGGATTTCTGCTGCGCGTGGGTAATGTCTTTGATGGGACTCCCTGCGCCCGTTTTTTGCCCGTGACCCTGCCGGGTCTGCAATGGGTCCCCCGGTGCGCCGGAAAACGTTGCGTGCGATGTGGGGCGGATTTGCATTAGAGCCTGATGTGCCTGTTGCACTGTGGTGAGATGTCTACTCTGGGACGTGCTTCATCCTTGATCGATCAGGTCGTGGAGACTACGGATGTTGTCCAACAAACATGGCATCTCAATTCCGCTTAGATCAAAAAACTTCCGGCAAACGGGGCTGTCAGGCAGGGCCAACTGATGGCTCTCGAAGTGATCGTCGAAGATAACCGGGCTGGCGGTCACACGAATGGGCTCGGATTGCCCGGGTACGCACAGGCTGAAGGTGTCAGGCTCCAGCTCCTGAGACTCCACGCCGGGTGGAAGCAGATCCCCTCGACGCAGAACGGCCGCGACATCCTCAGGCGTCAACGGCGGTGGGGGGAATGATGGCGGGGCCAGATCCGCATCACTGACTTCATCAATATCAAAGGCGGCTTTCTCCGCCGCAGTGACGAGGGTCTGGACCTCCTGGAGGGCTTCATGCCGGCCACGCTCGCGGTCTTCCCGACGGCGCAGTGCGGCAGCCTCGAACTCTTTGGGCAGCTTCGACAGAATCGGTTGAAGCTTGCCCACCAGGCCTTGAAACAGATTGATTCGGTCGCTCAGTGCGAAGTACACGTCGGCCTCAACGGTGTCAGCGTAGGCCAGATTGATGATCCGCACCTTCGGGTAGCGTTGGCCAATACGGTCGATGCGGCCGATCCGCTGCTCTACCTTCATCGGGTTCCAGGGCAGATCATAATTCACCAGCACGCCGCACGTTTGAAGGTTCAGGCCCTCGCTGGCGGCATCGCTGCAAACCAGCAGCTTGATCTGGCCATCGCGAAGCTTACGCTTGATCTCCTCCTTTGAGCATCTCGACCAACGGCCGGAATGGTCCCGGATCTCGCCCCCCCGGGCACTGAAGCAACCGATGGGCAGCTCGATCTGCTCGGCCAGAAAATCCCGCAGGAAGTCCATCGTGTCCGTGTACTGCGTGAAAACGAGTGCCGAATCATATCCGGCCGCGAACGCCTCCTGAAGTAAATCTCGAGCCTTCAACGCTTTGGTGTCCGTCCCCAGCCTGGCGATGCGCTTGAGCAGCCCCTGAATCGCTTCCCGCTCCTCAACCAGAGCCGCTTCGCGCTGCAGAGCAGCCACATCCTCTGCCTCCATCACCTCCTCGCCGGTTTCGTCCTGGGAGGCATCCTCATCCATCTCCGCCGGCTCGGTTGCTGGAAGCGAGAGGTTGGACAATTCGGCCAGTCGCTTCGTCAACGTCCGACGAAGGGCATGAAAGCTGCTGGCCAGCCGACGCCGGTAGATGGTCATCACGAAGCCTACGGCCGTTTTCTTGTCCACAGCCGCGGCCTCGTAGGTATCGCTGATGTAATCTTCGACGGCTTCGTACACTTCCCGCTCAGCCCGTGACAGCTCCACCGGCCGGTCGAGCACCTCGCGGTCGGGTACCGGCGCGTCCAACAGGCCCTTCTTGAAATATCGCCGCAACAGATTACGCGTATGACGCGACATCCGGTGTTGAATCGGCGTTACCGATTTCAGCAGGGCCAGTGCCATGAGACGTTGCTTCGAATCCAACCGCTTCAACGGTATTATCGACTTTGGCTCGCGCAGGGCGGCCAGAACCCTATTCTGCTGCAACCTGCTGGTGACGCCCACGGCGGAGCCAATTCGTTCCAACTCACTGTCTGGCGTCTCACCAAATGCCTGTTCGGTCAGCCGGAACAGACGGGCGGCGGCCTGCAGGCCATGTGCATCGGGATTACTGGCCAGTCCCTCAAAATACTCCAGAAATGCACGGGAATCCCATTCCTTGGGCAGGCCCAGCAGGTTGAGCAGATCCCACAGCTCCACCGGATGCACCTGCAACGGCGTCGCCGTCAACAGCAGCAGCGATTTCGCCTTGCCCTTGATCGCCTGCATCAGCTTGAGCAGCCGGTTGGGGCCGCCTTCCTGGGGTGTGCCCGGTGCTTTCCGGCGGGCATGGTGGGCTTCATCCAGAACCAGCAGATCCCAATCATCAGCGTGGATCAACTCCGGCTGCCGCTCGGCCCGCCGCATCAGGTGGCTGCTGACCAGAACCAGCGGCTGCCGGGTCCACTCCTGGCGGCTGACCCTCTCTTCCAGGGGTCCGACGCGGCCGTGATGTTCCGGCCAGCGCAGCGTCTGACCGGTATAAATCGGCGCCAGCAGATTGAACTTCTCATACAACTCGCTTTGCCATTGATTCAGAACGGCCTTGGGAGCCATGATGAGAATTCGCCGGGCCAGCTCCGAAATCCACGCGTGCCGGATCAGCAGGCCCGCTTCAATGGTCTTGCCCAGACCCACTTCATCCGCGATCAACAGCCGAAACGGCCACGAGTCAAGCATCCGCTTGTAGGCCCGCAACTGATGTGGCCAGGGCTTGACCGCGCTGGTGATGACCGCCACCATCGCACCGTCCGGCCGCTTGGGGGCATGTTTGATGAAGGACCATACGGCCCGCTGCCGATCGTCGGCGGTGAGGCTTTCCGGCTGCTCCTCCTCGGCGGCGGCTTCCTCCGGCTCGTTGGCTTCCGGCTCAGACTCCGCTTCCCGGAGAGGCGGCCGGGTGAATGCATCATTGGCCGGCAGATACTCCAGCAACTTCTCCTTGAGCGCATCGGGGAAGTCCATGACACGGGCGCTGCGGGCCTGGCCGGTCCAGAGCTTCGCGAATTCGTTCATCGATTTGCGAATGCGCCGCCGGTCGGAGCGATCCGTCCACGAGCAGTTCACATCGAATGATTCGCAGTTGCTCAGCCAGCCCTGCGGCGTCTCGTTGATGGAGCCCTTGAAGACCAGTACGTCGCCGTTGTCGTCGGTCACGATGCCCATCTTGGCATGGTAGAGCGAGAGCCCCGCCCGCATCTGCCCCTGCGCATCCAGCGGAATGGCCAGCTTCACGTCGAGATAGCCGCGGGCCACCATCCAGGCCAGATATCCAAGTTGCCGGCGCGCCCACGGATTGTCATCGGGAAGCGTCAGCTTGCGCCCCCATGAATTCTCGGCGAGTTGGCGAATGTGATAGCCCTTCTGAATCTTCTCCACTTCGTCTTCGCCCAGCGTGCAGCCGACCAGCAGCTCCATCCGGCCGCCCCGGTCGATGAGCGCATCCAACCCACGGGCGGCCAGGGCGAGCACGCCCCCCGAAAAATAACCCGTCGCCCGCTGGTACAATCTGGCCCGCGCCAGGGCCGGGAGGAAAAACAACTCCACCAGATTGCCGTCTTCGTGGCTGTAGGCAACGTCCCATTCGTAATCGCGCAACGTGGATGACATCGTACTCCCCGGTATCAGCCCCCCGATCCATCGCGCCGCTCCCGAACACCAGCAACAAGGGGGGCGGGCATCCTGCCCGCCTTCTGGAACGCACATGAGTCAAGACGCGGGAAGGGATTCCCGCTCAAGCGGGTGCGAGAAGGGATTCTCGCACCAGCGGTTCCTGCACCAGCCGTTCTCGCATCAGCGGTTCTCTCACCAGCAGGCCAGCAGCTCTGGTACTGGCGTATGACTTTCAAACCCCACCTCGCGTCTCCTCAATCGACATCAAACAGCATCCACGGCTTGGGCTGCGGGATCTCCTGGGCAAAGACCAGCCGGCGCAGCTTCTCCAGCGCGTCGGCGTCGGCGGCCGCGCCCGCGATGGGGCCGCCGGCGTTCCCGGCGATCATCCGCGGCGTCGGCAGCACCTCCAGCACGGCCTGCAACGACAGCAGCCAGACCGAATCCCTGGTCAGTTCCGCCCGCTCGATCAGATCCCTGGCCACGCCGGTGTTCTTCTCCCGACCGGCCTGGGCAGCACGGTGCAGGGCGTCGAGCATCACGTCGCTCTTCACCGAGCCGATGGCGCCTTTCTTCGCACGCATCACGGAATCCCACAGGATCACGTCGCCTTGCTTGACCTCCAGAATCCGGCCGCGGAGCTTCTCGTCGAAGTTCACCCCCACCACCCGGGCCAGCTTGAGGGCCTCGTCACAGGGGAACTGCGGCGATTTGAACGCATCCCAGGCCAGCACGAAAAACTCGGTCACCGGGTCCAGGTGGGCCTTGCGTTGGAGCGTGGCGATCTGCTCCAGCCGCCACTGCTTGACCGCCGCCCGGGCGGCCATGAGCGCGTCCTCCGGCCGGACGGCGTAAGGGTCCCATTCCTCATCCTCGATCAGCTTGAACTGGGCCCCCTTGGCCGGCATGGGCCGCTGGGCCGCCCGGCCGCGGATCATCGGCCAGTGCTCGCTGAACACCTGCAACGCCGGGCCGAAACAGGACAGATACAGATCCACCCCGCCGATGCCGGCCTCCTGGAATTCCTTGACCCGCTCCAGAACGACGTTCTTGACCTGCGGCTCGACGTCTTCCCAATAGGTCTGATCGGCCTCCTCTGCGCGATCCGGCCGGGGGCGGCAGACCAGAAAGATGGTGCTCTTGGCCGCGTTCTTGTCCTTGATGTGCAAGCTGCCCTCGGCCTCGGTGTTCACCGGCCAGCTCGCGGTGATGACAAAGCCCGCGTCCACCAGCCCCTTGGCCAGGGCGTCCCAGGCCCCGCTGGCCTTGTGGGTGAACATGAGCGTCATGATGCCGTCGGGCTTGAGCGTCCGGCGGGCCTCCGCGAAGACGGCCTGCATGCGCTGCTGGTAGTCGCGGTTGGCCCGCTTTTTGGCCCCGCCGCTGCCCCGCACCTTGGCGAAATCCTTGAACTTGGCCGGGTTGGCCACCGCCTCGCGGTCCTTGTCGGTGAGATAAGACGCGAACGGCTCGGGGAAGAGCAGCCCGGCCGTACGCTTCAGCCAGACATAGAAGAAATCGGCCAGCTCCGCGTACATGACGTTGTCGTAGTACGGCGGATCGAGCACCACCGCGTCCACCGAACCGTCGGCGACGTGGGCCAGATGATCGGCGGAGTCACAGGTAATGGTAACCTGAAGATTTTGATTACGGAGCGGCGATTTGCCATCGAAGTCAAAAACAAACCTCTCTCTTTCATCTTCGCTTCCGCAGAGTTCGATCAGCTCTCTGATACAATCTTGAGTGGTTTTGATTGCCCAGTCGTATCCGATTCCGGTTACGCATGGCGCCATCTCAGCGAAACTCCATTTAAAGGCGAAGTCGTGCCGGTCAAATACGGATCGCATTCGATCG
>CAZEOR010000124.1:0-7611 GCA_964513695.1 uncultured Thiobacillus sp. | reverse complement strand
CCAGCAGGGTCATCGCGAAGAGGATGAAGTCCACGGGGATGCCGAACACGGCGGCACCCTCCCCGGCCCAGCACGCGGTGGAAAAAGACAGCAAGACGATTGCGGCGGACAACGGGCGGAGAGGAGAATGCGCGGTCGATAACATGGCCGTGGCCGGATGAGGGGTTTCGCATTATATTGCGCCGCATCAATGCCTCTTGTCACCCAACGGACCCTGAGTCCGACGAGAAAAATGATCGAGGAGATCACCCATGCAAAAACTGCTCATCCCCATCGACGGCTCCCCCGGCTCCGAGCGGGCCGTGCGCCACGTCATCAAGCTGGCCTGCATGGCCTGCCCCCTGGACATCCACCTTCTCCATGTCCAGCCGCCCGTGAGCGGCTGGGAAGTGAAGCACTTCCTGCGCGACGCGGAAATCGAATCCATGCAGCACGCCCTGGCGGAGGAGGCCACCCAGGCCGCCCGCGCCATCCTGGACGAGGCCAAGCTGCCCTACACCCTGCACCACGAGGTGGGCGAGGTGGCGGAGACCATCGCCGCTTATTCCAACCAGTGCGGCTGCGACCAGATCATCATGGGCACCCGCGGCATGGGTTCCCTGGAAGGCCTGCTGCTGGGTTCCATCTCCACCAAGGTGCTGCACATGGTCACGGTGCCTGTCACCCTGGTGAAATAACCCAGACAAGCCCGCGTGCTGGACAACGAGAACGACGAACGCCTGATCCAGGCGGTCCTGGCCAGCGGCGTCCGCATCCCGCCCATGCCGGAGATCCTGCTGGGCCTCAACGCCCTGCTGGCCGATCCGGATGCCGGCCCGCGCGAACTGGCCAGGCTGGTCAGCCGCGACGGCGCCATCTCCGGAGCGCTGTTCCGCCTGGTGGCCTCGCCGGTATTCGGCCTGCGCGCCCGCGTGGATACCGTGGAAAAAGCCATTTCCCTGCTCGGCATGCGCAACGCCACCGCCGTGGTGCGCAGCGAAGCTCTGCGTGGCGCCCTCCACGATCCCAACCATGCCCAAGCCCTGGAATCCATCTGGGGCCGGGGTGGCGCAGTGGCGGATTTTTCCGTGCTGGCTTTGAAAACCGGCCATGTGCGCGGCATTCCGCACGACGCGGCGTTCACTCTGGGCATGTTCCACGACTGTGGCCTGGCCCTGCTGTGCAAACGCATGCCCGACTATGCCGAGGCCCTGGCCCGGCCCGGTGCCTGGCCGGATATTCCCGCCCTGGACCGGGCGCATCAGACCGACCACGCCCTGTTCGGCCAGACGGTGGCCAGGAACTGGCTGCTGCCCGCCGACATCGTCCAGGCCATACGCCATCACCACGTGCTGTCCTGGGAAAACCTATCCGATTCAGTCTCCCGGCTCTGCGCCCTGCTCAATTTCGCCTGTCACCTGCGCAACCGAGCTACCCATGCCGACGATTCTGAATGGGACAAGGGCTGGAAGGCTGAAACCGCACGCCGCCTGTTCCTGAGCACGGATGACCTGACAAACTGGGAAAACGCAGTGGACGAACTTGCCGCCTGATTCGGTCGGTCAAACCACCCAGCGTTTCGGGTCGATCCCCCAGTCCTCGAATTCCTCGTGGCCGGTGATGCGGTCGCGGCAGCCAGACCAGGCCAGGTCCATGTCCTCCGGCGGCAGGTAGCGCCGGTGCTCGGTATGGAAAATCACCGTCACCTTGGGCTGCATCATTTTGTCCCCATGCTGTTCCCGCACGATGGCCAGGCGTCCGCTCTCCAGCCGGACCAATGAGCCGGTGGGATAGATGCCGACGCATTTCACGTAGGTCCGCACCAGGGCCGGGTCGAAATGGTATTTGCTCCATTCCAGCAGGCGGCCCAGGGCGGCGGTGGGCGCCATGCCCTTGTGGTAGACCCGGTCCGAAGTGATGGCATCGTAGACGTCGACGATGGCGCCCATGCGGCCGTAGAGGGAAATCTCTTCGCCCTTGAGCTTGTTGGGGTATCCGGTGCCGTCAAATCGCTCGTGGTGCTGGCCGGCCACGTCCAGGGCGATCTGGCTGATACCCGGCGTGTTCTGCAGGATGACGATGCTCTGCACCACGTGGGACTTCATCTTGGCGAACTCGGCGTCGGTCAGCTTGGCCGGCTTGTTGAGGATCTCGTCCGGCACCTGGGCCTTGCCCACATCATGCAGCAGGCCGCCGATGGCGATCTCCTTGATGATCTTTCGCTCCAACCCCAGGCTCCGGGCGAAGGCCACCAGCAGGGCACACACCGAAACCGAATGCTGAAAGGTGTAGTTGTCGTGTTCCTTTAGCCGGGCCAGAGGCAGCAGGGCATCCTGGTTGCGGAAGATGGAGTCCACCATCCGCTCCACCAGCGGCTCCACCAGTTCCATCTCGATCTGCTTGCCCAGGCGGATGTCGCGGAGCATGCCCTTGACCACCCGATTGGCCTCGCCGTGCAGTTTGCGGGCGCGCTGAACTTCCACGGCCAGTTCGGTGCGGGGTTCCCGCTTGCGCGGTTCCTCGGCGATGGCCGCCATGCGCTCGCCGATCTCCGAGCGCACCTCGGCCTGGGTGGGCGCGTCGGCCAGGTCCAGGCCCTTGGCGGTGTCGATGTAGACCTCGTGGATGCCGAGGGCGCGGATTTCCTGGATGCGCTTGTCATCCTTCACCGGGAAATGGTTGGCGACGAAGGGGTGATCCAGCCAGGAGCAGTTCACGTCCTCGATGTACATGCCGGGACGCAGCTTCTCCACCGGAATCTTCTTGATGGTGGCGGATGCGGTATCTGACAAGGAATGTCTCCCTAACTCACTTGTTGCCTGTATTGCCGCCCTCCCAGGGCATTTCTTAATAGTCTAGCCCAGCTTGACCACATTCCAGGGGGGCGCGTTGACCAGATTCCGGGTCGCCGCCAGGCCCGCGGCCATCACCAGGACCATGCCGCCGCCCAGCCCGGCCAGCCAGATCAGCGGGTCCGGGGCGTGGGGCAGCTCGAACAGGCGGGTCGCCAACAGCCAGCCCAGGGCGCTCGCGGCGGCGGCGGCCACGGCTCCCGCCAGCAGGCCCAGCAGCGCGAATTCCGCCGCCAGGGCGGCGGCCACGGTGCGCCGGGAAGCGCCCAGGGTGCGCCAGACGCCGATCTCCCGGGCGCGCTCGTCGCTGCGGGCGAACAGGGCCGCCAACATGACCAGCAGGCCGGTGGCCAGGCTGAACAGGAAGATCAGCCGCACCGCGCCGCTGACCCGCTCCATGATGCCGCGCAGTTCCCCCATCACCTGTTCCACGTCGATCACCGTCACATTGGGGAACGCCACCACCAGGCCGTTCAAGAGGCCGGCGCTGGCCGGCGCAAGATGGAAGCTGGTGATGTGGCTGGCGGACAGACGGTCGAGGGTGCCCGGCGGCGCCACCACGAAGAAATTCGGCCGGAAGGAATCCCAGTTCACTTTGCGCAGGCTGGCCACCCGACCGGACAGGGGCAGACCGCCGGCATCGAAGTCGAGGACGTCGCCGAGGCGGATGCCGAGGGTCTTGGCGATGCCCTCCTCCACGGAGAAGCCGTCTCCTTGCGGAACCACACCTTGACTCCCGGCCCGACTCCCACCCGCGAACCAGCGGCCGGCGACAATCTCGTTGTCGGGCGGCAGCTCAGCGAAGGAAGACAGGTTGAATTCCCGCTCTGCCAGGCGCTTGGCGCGGTCCTCAGCGTAATCGTCCGGCCGCACTGTCCGGCCCGAAATGGCTGTCAATCGAGCGCGCACCATGGGATACAGGATCACATTCGTGACGCCCCGCTCGGCCAGGAATCGGCGCAAGGGCGCCACCTGGTCCGGCTGGATGTTGATCAGGAACCGGTTCGGCGCGCCCGCCGGCACCTGGCCGCGCCAACTGTCCAGCAGATCGTCCCGGGTCAGGGTGAGCAGCAGCAGGGCGAGCAGACCCAGGCTCAGGGCGATGACCTGGAGGATGGATTCCCAGCCGCGCCGGCTCAGGCCGGTCAACGCCAGGCGCAGGCCGAGCAGGGCGGGATGCCGGCTGGCCGGCAGGCGCCGGGCCAGGGCAGGCAGCGGCAGCAACATGCCGCGCACCACACCGGCCGCGAGCAGGATGGTGGCCAGCACGCCCCCCGCCACCATGGCGCCCAGACGGACATCCCCCGCCTGCCAGAACAACAGTCCGGCCACCAGGGCCAGGCCGGCGCCATGGGCGAACAGGGAAGCCCCCCCGTGTGGTCCCAGGTCGCGGCGCAACACCCGGGCCACCGGCACTTTGCCGAGGCGCAACAGCGGCGGCAGGCTGAACGCCAGCACCAGGGCCAGCCCCGCCAGCAGTCCGATCAGCAACGGCCGCGCGGAAGCCGCCGGCAGATCCAGGCGCAGCAGGTCGCCCAGGAGATAAGCCAGCAGCGCCTGGGTGAGCCAGCCCAGGCCGCTGCCGAGCAGGCCGGCCAGCAGGCCGAGCAAGGCCATCTGCTGGAAATAGAGCCCGAGCAGGCGCCGGCGGGCGCCGCCGAAGCAACGCATCAGGGCGAAATGGTCGTAATGGCGCTGGGAATAACGGCGCAGGGCCAACTGGGCGGCGGAGGCGGCCAGCACCACACTGAGCACGGCAGCCAGGCCCAGATAACGGCGCGCCTGATCCATCACCTTGCGCAGTTCCGGACGCGCATCGCGCACGCTTTCCAGCTTCTCGCCCCGTTGCAGACGGGTCTCGATCCAGGCCTGGAATCCCGCCAGGGCTGCGGGTTCGCCCGCCACCAGCAGGCGGTAGGTGACGCGGCTGCCCTCCTGGAGCAATCCGGTAGCGGCCAGATCGCCCATGCCCAGCATCAGGCGCGGCGCCAGGGCCATGAAATTGCCGCCGCGTTCGCCCTCGAAGGCGAGGATCGCCGTCACCGTCAGACGCAACTCTCCCACAGCCACCGGATCGCCGACCTTGAGCCCCAGGCCCGTGGCCAGGCGTTCGTCCACCCAGGCCTGTCCCGGACCTGGCAAGTCGCGGGTGGGTGCGGCGGCGGCGAACAGGGCCGGCGCGATGCGTAGTCTGCCGCGCAACGGATAGCCCGGTTCCACCGCCTTGATGCCGGTGAGCAGGTTGCGTTCCCCTACCAGCACCATGCTCAGGAATGTGGCTGTGCTGGTGGCCTCCAGTCCGCGCCGGCGCGCCTCGTCGGCCAGGGCGGGCGCGATGGGATGGTCGGCCACCAGGGCCAGATCGGCCGCCAGCAGGGTATTGGCCTCCAGTCCGAGGGCGCCCTCGATGCGATCGGCGAAAAACGCCACGGCTGTCAAACTGGCCACCGCCAGGGCCACCGCCAGCAACAGCACGCGGATTTCGCCGGCACGCCATTCCCTCAACAGAAAACGCAGGGCCAGGGGAAGCCGGCTCATGACCGCAACGCCTTTACCCATGCTTGCCGCGGCCGGCTGCCGCCAAGCCTCCCGGTGTTCACGCCACCAGCCTTCCGGCATCCAGCCTCAGCTGGCGGCCGCAACGCCCGGCCAGGGCGGGATCGTGGGTGACGATGACCAGGCTGGCGCCCTGGCGCCGGTTCAGTTCGAACATCAGGTCGATGACCTGGGCGCCGGTGTGGGCGTCCAGGTTGCCGGTGGGTTCGTCCGCCAGCAGGATGCTGGGCGCGACCGCGAAGGCCCGCGCCAGGGCCACCCGCTGTTGCTCGCCGCCGGAGAGCTGGTCCGGCCGGTGGCGGGCGCGAGCGGAGAGGCCGACGCTGTCCAGGTGCGCGCGGGCGCGCGCGGCGGCGTCCGCCAGACCGGCCAGTTCCAGGGGCAGCATGACGTTTTCCAGAGCGGTCAGGCCCGGCAGCAATTGGAACGACTGGAACACGAATCCCATGGAAGCGCCACGTAGAGCGGCACGGCCGTCCTCGTCCAGGGCGAAAAGATCCTGGCCGTCGATGACGACTCTTCCCGCGCTGGGCACATCAAGCCCCGCCAGCAGGCCGAGCAGGGTGGATTTGCCGGAACCCGATCCCCCGACGATGGCGATGCTCTCGCCGGGGTTCACGGCGAAGGATACATTGGCGAGGATATGCAGGATTTCCTCCCCCGCCACCCCGACCACTTGTACGGACTTGCTCAAATTGCTGACTTCGATACGCATCACATTCGTCTGGTTGATTCTGTCTCTGTCCGGCGCCGCGTGTGCATCCACCGTCGCGCCCACCATTCTCGTATTCGGCGACAGTCTATCCGCCGCCTACGGTATCCCGCGCGAATCGGGCTGGGTGAATCTGCTGGTCAAGCGTCTGGAAACCCGCCAACCGCCCTTTCGCGTCATCAACGCCAGTGTGTCGGGTGAAACCAGCGCCGGTGGCCTCACCCGTCTGCCGGAAGTGCTTGCGACACACCATCCGAAACTCACCATCCTGGCCTTGGGCGCCAATGACGGCCTGCGCGGACTTCCCTCCAGGGAAACCGCTCGCAATCTGGAAACCATGGTTCGGCTGTTGCAAAAGCAAGGAAGCGAGGTTCTGCTGGTAGGCATGCAACTGCCGCCGAACTATGGCCCGGCCTACACCCGCAAGTTCCTGGCTCTCTACAGCGAAGTGGCCAGAGCCCGCCGGGTCCGGCTGGTGCCCTTCCTGCTGGAAGGCATGGCTGGACAGCGGCAACGCTTTCAGGCCGATGGCCTGCACCCCGACGCAGAGGCCCAGCCGGTGCTGCTGGACAATGTCTGGAGGGAATTGAGCCCCATGCTGGCGGAATTGGGGCGCAAAAAATCCGCCACCCCGCCCTGAAGCCGAAACGGCTTGAAGGCTCACCGGCCATCCGGGCAGTTGCTGGCGCAACGCTGCTCGGTGCTGATTTTTCCACCACAGGCCAGGAAACAAGTATCGAAGGGCGGCTGGCAACCGCAATCTCCGCCACAGCGGGCATCCCGGAGCCGGTTCAGATCCTCTTCACGGCTCGGTGCGCGGGGAGCGGATGGCGGCAGGGCGTGGGGAAAAGGGAAAGGATCGTACCAATAGGCACCACGGCCCATATTGAAGCTCACCCAGAGCTGGAACTCGTAGGACGTCAAATCCCGCCGATATCGCTCCAGGGCCTCGGCATAGCGGTTCAGTGTCTGCGTGTAATGTTCCTCGGCTTCAGGCGCCACCTGCTTCAAGCAGGCCTGATATTTCTCCGCGCACTTCTGCTTGCAGCCATCCAGCCCGCGCTCGCAGGATTCAAGGCAGGACTGGGCGGAAGCGCCCGTCGGCTTCTCGCGGTGCACGATCGTCTCGTAGCGGGGCGCTGCGCAGCCGGCCAGCCCCAACAGAACCGCCAGCACTCGCGCCCAGCGAGGTAATTGAAATATCCCCATGTTCATGGGACAAACATTCCGGCAATACGTTCTCTTTCCTCTGTGAACGCGGTCGTTCCGAGTGGCCGATCTTTGCATAAGGCAAGCCACTACCCTCCCCGCTGGCGGGTAGAGCTGGGGTGGGGAGAGGATTGCCACCAGAATAGCGCATGGCATTGCTTTCGAAAAAACCAGTCAGCGCCCGGCCCGCTTTTCAATCAGTCGCCCGATCAAGAACCTCGTCGGACAATGAAACCGGGTCTTCCTTCGGCTCCAGGTGCGTGGTCACATGGGAGCGGGGCACGGCACGCCGGATATCGGCCT
>CAZEOR010000123.1:0-7614 GCA_964513695.1 uncultured Thiobacillus sp. | reverse complement strand
CAACAGCAGCATGGCCAGGACCATCAACTGGGTCGTGCCGCTGGTGATGATGGTCCGCGACAGGGTCGCTGTCTTGGCGTTATCCATGATGGCCGCCACGTCGTTGGAACGGGTCTTCTTGAAATTTTCCCGGATCCGGTCGAACACCACCACGGTATCGTTCACCGAATAGCCCATGATGGCCAGCACGGCCGCCAGCACGGTGAGGGAAAACTCCCACTGGAACAAAGACCAGAGGCCCAGCACGATGAAGATGTCGTGGGCCGTGGCAAAAATGGCACCCGCCGCGAAGCGCCACTCGAAACGCAGGGCCAGATAGATGGCGATACCGATGGACACCACCAGCAGGGCCAGGGCACCGTCCGCAAACAGTTCATTTCCCACTTGGGGGCCGACAAATTCCACCCGGCGCAAATGCACATTGGCATCGGCCTGTTTGAGCACCACCAGAACCTTTTCTGATAACTGGGCCGAAGTGACGCCCGCCTTCACCGGCAAGCGGATCAATACCTCGGTGGATGAGCCGAAGTTCTGCACTTGTGCATCACCATAACCATTTTTCGCCAAGTGCTCACGCACGACCGGAACGTTGGCCGCCACGGGATAGCCCACCTCCATGACGGTGCCGCCGGTGAAGTCCACGCCCAGGTTCAGCCCCTTGGTGGCCAGCAGTACAACGGAGGCGACAATGCAGAACACCGAAAAATAGATTGTGCTGCGCGCCCAGCGCATGAAGGGAATGTCCCGCTTCAGATGGAAGAGTTCTAGGCTCATGGCGTTTCCCCGTCAGATCGATACCTTGGTCAGGCGTTTGGCCCGGCCATAGGACAAGTTCACCATGGCACGGGACACCATCACCGCGCTGAACATGGAAGTCAGAATACCCAGACACAGCGTCACGGCGAAACCGCGCACCGGCCCGGAGCCGAGCCAGAACAGGGCGACGCCGGCAATCAGGGTTGTGATGTTGGAGTCAAGGATGGTATCCCATGCCTTGTCATAACCCGCGAAGATGGCAGCCTGGGGCGAATTGCCGTTGCGCAGTTCCTCGCGGATGCGCTCCGCGATCAGCACGTTGGCGTCGATGGCCATACCCAGTGTCAGCGCGATACCGGCAATGCCGGGCAGGGTGAGGGTTGCCTGCATCAGGGATAACAGGGCCACCAGCATGAACATGTTGGCGGCCAGGGACAGCACCGAAACCAGGCCGAACAACTGGTAATAGACGCCCATGAACACTGCCACCATGGCAAAACCGATCAGAGTGGAATTGAAGCCCTTGGTAATGTTGTCCTTACCAAGGCTCGGGCCCACCGTGCGTTCCTCAACGATTTCCATAGGCGCCGCCAAAGCTCCGGCGCGCAACAGCAAAGACACATCCGAAGCCTCCTGGGGAGAATCCATGCCGGTGATCTGTACCCGGCCGCCACCGATTTCCTCGCGGATCACGGGTGCGGTGATGACCTCCGTCTTGCCCTTTTCGATGAGCAGGATGGCCATGCGCTTGCCCACGTTCTCCCGTGTCACGTTCCTGAAAATACGGGCACCACGGCCATCCAGGTTGACATGCACGGCAGCCTGATTGGACTGGTTGTCGAAGCCCGGCTGGGCATCGGTGATGTAGTCCCCGGTCAGCACCACGTTCTTTTTGACCAGGACCGGGATGCCGTTGCGCTCTTGATAGACCTCGGTGCCAAAAGGCGCCTGGCCAGTCAAGGCAGCCTGGACAGCAGCCGGATCCTGCATCTTCTCCTCATCCACCATGCGGATTTCCAGGGTGGCGGTACGGCCCAGTATCTCCTTGGCCTTGGCGGTGTCCTGCACACCGGGCAACTGGACCACAACACGGTCGATACCTTGTTGCTGGATCACCGGTTCGGCCACGCCCAGTTCATTGACCCGGTTGCGCAGGGTGGTCAGGTTCTGTTTCAGGGCATCTTCCTGGGTCTTCAACTGGGCCTGTTTCTTGAGGCTGCCGGTGATGACGAATTCCTCGCCGTTCTGAGTTTGATCCAGCTGCAGTTCCGGATAGGTGGTTTCGATTACCTTGCGCGCCTCATCGCGCTGGGCCGCATCGCGGAACTTGATGGATACCGTCTGCCCTTCCCGGCTGATCCCGGTGTAACGCACCTTCTTCTCTCGCAGCAGGGTTCTGCTATCACCCTGGTATCGCTCAGCCGCCTTCTCCAAGGCTTTGGGCATATCCACCTGCAACAGAAAATGCACGCCACCCCGAAGATCCAGACCGAGGTACATCGGCAGAGCACCGAGGGAAGTCAGCCACTCTGGCGAGGCGGACAGCAGATTCAGCGCCACGGTGTAGCCCGGACCCAGCGCCTGTTGGAGGGTATCCTTGGCCTTGATCTGGGTATCCGTGTCGGCAAAACGGGCCTTGATGCCATGCGGATCCATGCTCACGCCCTGGGCAGTGATACCGGCCGTTCCGATGACAGCCTCCACCCGCCGCATAAGGGCCGTATCCACCTTTTCCGTGGTTCTCACCGGGGTTACCTGCACCGCCGGCACTTCGCCGAAGAAGTTGGGCAGGGTGTAAAGAAAGGCAAGCGCCAGAGACACGCCAATGAGCAGGTATTTCCAGAGGGGATAGCGGTTCATTTGCAAACTCGTGAAGAGTGAAGGGCCAAGGGTGAAGGGCCGGGCATCGGGAGGACTGGCCCACCCGCTATGCACCTCCCCCCATCACGCCTTACAGATCCTTGATCGTTCCCTTGGGCAGCACGGTCTGGATGGTGGCGCGCTGGAAGATGGTTTCAGTACCACCGCCGATATCCAGGGTGACGTATTGGTCGGTGATCTTCACCACCTTGCCCAACTGGCCGCCACTGGTGATGATCTCGTCGCCTTTTTGCAGGGCTTCCTGCATCTTTTTCTGGTCCTTCGCCCGCTTCATCTGGGGCCGGATGATAAGGAAATAGAACAGGGCGAAAAGTACGATCAAGGGCAGAAAACTCATGATCGGGTCCGGCTGGCCGGCCGGAGCGGCATAGGCAGGGGTAATCAGCATGATGAAGGTAGTCCTGATAAAAAACTTGCGGATTCTACCACCGACAACAAATCCGCTCTGGTCCATGCCCACAGGAGATGGCGGATCGGTCTTTCGCCATCGCGGATCCCTTGCCCACGCGGTTTCAACCGGACAATAGACAGGTCACGCCGACATTCGAAGTGAAGAAAGTCATCCGGGTCATGTCCAGCCCTGTTATGGCGCCACCCCCGGTGCCTCACTCGTACGCCACGGCGCCGGCCTCCGCACCGCCCGCCACACCGGGCTTTCCATGGTCAGCGCCAGTTGCCGGGCCAGTTCCAGCATGCCGGTGTAGCCCTCGTAGCCGAATTCTCGCTCCTGGTTGATGTCCAGGAAGGGAATTCTCGCCTTCAGGGCCGTGTACATGTTGCGGCCGCCGGCGATGAGGATGTCGGCCTGGTACTCCCTGACCACACCGAGCAGCGCCTTGGGGCTGCCGTCGGTAATCATCTTGGTGTTCTCGCCCATGATCTCGCGGATGCGGGCCTTGTCTTCTTCGGTGGACTTGTTGGTGCCGGTGGCCACCACGGTCAGGCCCAGATCCTGGAGGGCGGAGACGATGGACCAGGATTTGACGCCGCCGGTATAGAGCAGCACGCGCTTGCCGCGCAGGCGCTGGCGCCAGGGTTCCAGGGCGGCGTGAATCTTCGCTTCCTCGCGGGCGATCATGGCCTCCACCCGTGCGGTCAGGTCGTCGTCGCCGATCAGGCGGGCGAAGTCGCGGAAGGCGGCGGAGGTGTCGGTGACGCCGTAAAAGCTGCCCTCGAAATAGGGAATTTTGTATTCCGTCTGCATCTTGCGCGCCACGTTGAGCAGGGCCTTGGCGCAGACCACCATGTTCACCTCGGCCCGGTGCATGGTCTGCACCTCGTGGAACCTCGCGTCGCCGGACAGGGTGCAGAGGATGCGCAGTCCCAGTTCGTCGAACAGGGGCAGCACGTGCCAGAACTCGCCGGCGATGTTGTATTCGCCGATGAGGTTGACGTCATGGACGGTGATGCCGTCACGCTCGGCGGCGGGCGGCACCGGGTCCGGCTCGCGGGTGCCGATGACGTGCTTGAACATGGATTCGCCGGCGATGCGGTTGCCCAGGTTCTTGGTGCCGTAGAAGCCGGCGCAATCCACCGGCACCACGGGGGTGCCCCAGCGCTCCTCGGCGGCCCGGCACACGGCCTCGAAGTCGTCGCCCACCAGGGCCGGCACGCAGGTGTTGTAGACGAACACGGCGGCGGGGGAGTAGCTGTCGATGGCCTGCTTGATGGCGTGGAACAGCCTCTTCTCGCCCCGGCCCATGATCACGTCCTGCTCGGTCAGGTCGGTGGTCATGCCGATCTTGTAGAGGGTGGGGCCGGAAGAGCGGGTGCCCCGGTTGTCCCAGGAGGAGCCGGCGCAGGCGATGGGGCCGTGCACGATGTGGGCCACGTCGGCGATGGGCAGGAGGGCGATCTGGGCGCCATCGAAGGCGCAGCCCCCCGCCGTCGCCCCAGGCTTGGGCTTCGCACAGCCGGACTTGGACTTGGCGTTGTGGCTACAGGCGGGCTCGTTGAGGAGTTCGGCAACTTGCTTGGCTTGCATGGCATCCGCTCTGAATGATCTTGATAGATGCTTTGCAAACTCCGTGCCAGCGCTCAACTCACTGATTCATCAGGACTGGCAACCGGATCATGTCGCGAAACCGACATGATCCGAGCGTCCAAGGAGAGAGGCACGACAAATTCAGGCACCCCCAATGCAGGTTGGATTGGACAGCATGAATCCGACTCAAACCGAGTAGGGCGTGCGCAGCCAACCTTCCAGCAGGGTGGCATCCGGCTCGGGCAGATAATGGAAGTCGTCCAGGATATCGAGCATAACGTCGTGGGCGATCTCACGGGGCACCAGGGCTCCGGCAACCAGATGAAAGTACCAGGCGGCGGAATAACCAGCGGCCCGGTCGAAGGCGTGCAGTTGATCGGAAAGCATCACGCCGCGGACACCCGTGTTCCAGTGAAAGGTCTTGAGTTTGCGCGTCTGCACCGACACCGGCGTGGCGGCCAGCACGGTATTGCGATATCGATCCTGATGTTCGCGCAGCGCCAGTATCCAGTGATCGCTGAAATGACCCCGGCCGGCTGCGCTGCTGGCGGCCCACTCGGCCAGAAAGCGAGCCGCTGGCGCCGACTCGCCCACCGCGGCGGGCAGCCGGGCCGCCGCCAGGCGGATATCGGTGAGCCGACGGAACAGATAGTGGGACCGGCCCACGGGCTGGGCATCGAGCACGGCGGGGGAAAGGGGATCGACCAGTTCGTCAAGATCGGTGGGCAGAACATCGTGGGACAGCAGATGGCGATCTAGCACTTCCTGCAACTCCTCCACTTCCAGTTGCAGGAAATCCGATGGCCCCGGGCCGTAGGGCGCCACGAAATAATGGGTGAGCCCGGAATGGCGGGTGGCATACAGGCCATCGTCGCCGTGGCGTTCCAGAAACTCGTCCATGTCGCCGTCACAGGCTTCCAGTTCGGCCTCCGCCCAGGACACCAAGTCGTCCGTCACGCGTGAGCCGTCCGGCCGAATGATGCCGCCGGGCCGATACCAGCCTCCCCGAGTGAGGGCGAAACGGAATGACTGGCCCGGCAGGACACGGCCAACCGCTTCATGCAGGGAACTATGGTGGGGACGCGGTGGCGCGGCCTCGATCTCGGCATGCAGCCGGCTCAGGGTCATGTCATCAATGGGACAGCCGTTCATGGCCTATTCCTTTGCTTGCAGAAAATCAGTGAGCCTGTTCCTGACCCGTTCCCTTACATCCCGGTCGGGATCGTCCACCAGGGCGGCAACGGCCTCGATGGATGCGCGCGCCACCGCCTCCAGACGCACCCGCCATTCCGGATCGTCAAGCAAGTGGGCCGCATCATCCGGCAGCGCGCGGGAGGCGGCGATGGCGCGCACTTCCGGGTCTTCATCGTTGGCCATGCGGCCCAGGGCAAATGCCGGGAGGCGGCGCGCCACCTCCTTACGCACTTCCCGCTCCGGATCATGGGCCAGGCGGGTGAGCTTGCCGTGGGGAAGCCGCTCGGCAACTCGTTGGCGAACCATGTAGTCCGGGTCGTTGATGAGGACTTCCAGGCGCTCGGGCGGCAGACGCGAAGCCACGGTGATGCGAACCTCCCGATCCGGATCCTGTGCCAGGGCCATCAAAGCGTCGGGCAACAGCCGCAGGGCCACGGCCCGGCGCACCACCTCGTCCCGATCCTTGATCAGGCCGGTGACCGAGTTGGCGAGTGCATATCGCACCGCGATGGCGCGGCGTTCCCAGAAAGGATCGCCCAGGCAGACTTCCGCGAATTCAGGATTGCGGCGCAGGAAACGATCGATCTGGCGCCCGCTTTCCGCGATCAGGCAGACATCGCCGGGCTGGCAGCGCCCCGCAGGCAGCAGGGTGTTGCGATGGGGACAGGCGCTGCAATCCGCGCATGGCGCCTCAGACAAATGCGCGCCGGGACGCCTACCCGAATCAGGCATGGCAATCACTCCGGTCATGGGCAACCCCTTTTTTCAAGGCGTGCATCGATTTCTCCATGGTTCGGCCAGGGCGCGATTCGTCCCCGGACAGTACCTGCTCGATAGTTTGCAAGTCCCGTGCCAGTCGTTCTGATAGCCGCATCCGATTGATTTCAATGCGAAAGAGGGCGTGATCTCGCGAAAAAAACAGGTGGGGAAGCAACAAGCTGGCGCCGGCGCTTGTCGCAAACCCAACAAACCTCATCGCCGGATCGAAGCGTGTCAGTGCGGGAAGCCAGGCAACGCGTCCGTCCAAGGCATGTCTTTCGCGGCAACGAGCACTGACATTTCCGAAAACTAATTATCGGCTTGCCGGGAGAGGCATCCATACTGACATCTGTGGGATTGGGTCGGAAACGTCATCCCGTCCCGGCATCATGGATGCCTGAATGTGACGGGGGCGGCCGATACACCCCGAATCACGACACAAGGAGCGAAACCATGCATCACAACTCGGCTGCCTTCCTAGCCATCATCGGCGCCCTTTCCCTGTCCGCCCCTGCCTGGGCTGAAGAGGCCGGCATCAAGCTGTCCAAGGAGGAATTGGCGACTTTCCTGCCCGGCACCAAAGCGGTCTACGTCATCAAGGGGGGCAGCACCCATAGCTGGACCAATGAGCCAGAGGGCAAGTTCGTCGCATCCACGGATGCCAAGACGATCAACTCCACCGGCATGGGCGGTGGCTATAGTGCCCGCGGCACCTGGCGCATCTCCGATGACGGCAAGTATTGCGTCAGTATCGACTGGAGTCGCTACACGGAAAACTGGTGCTATTTCCTCTACCGTAAGCCGGGAGGCGATTACTTCATGACCGATAGCAACGACGCGTCCGCGAAACAGCGCAAGATCGAGCTGACGAAATAAACCGGGTCTCGAGCGGACAGCGCGGAAGGCAATCAGCGCGGGACATACCGCGGGACATGCGCTTGCCGGCAACCCGGAATTCCACCCGTCGGGTTGAACACGCCTCAGGCAAGGGACTTGCGCAAAACTTTCATGGCCGAAAGCTGGAATCCCAGGTGTTCATA
>CAZEOR010000122.1:0-7625 GCA_964513695.1 uncultured Thiobacillus sp. | reverse complement strand
TTTGCTTAACCCAATGCCCACACCTTAAGGCTGTAAGTAAACTGTTAAAGAACTGTTTTTACTGCGTTTTTTGCCGTTTCGCCGCGTTTGTTGCTGCAGCGAGAGACCGGCATTTTAGAGACAAAAATCAGTTGGTCAAGCGTTTGTTGCAAGAATTTTTCGCTGCGATTGCAAACTCCTTACGCGTCATGGAGTTAGTCAACACAGCGTGACCTTGGCAAAACGCCTTTTCCCCACCTGGATGATCACGTTGGCGCCTTTTTCCACCAACAAAGCCTTGTCGCTCACCTTCTCGCCGTCCATTTTCACGCCGCCGCCCGCGATACTGCGCATGGCTTCCGACGTGCTGGGGACCAACCCGGCAAGTTTGAGCAACTGAGTGAGCGGCAACCCATTCGGGGGCGCATCAAAAGTGAATTCAGGCAGATCATCCGGTATGGCGCCTTGCCGGAACCGGGCTTCGAAATCGGCCAGCGCGGCCTCCGCAGCTGCTCTATCGTGGAACCGGGCGATGATCTCCTGGGCGAAGCCCACCTTGATATCGCGCGGATTGCGGCCGTCCTCCACCTCCCGCTTCCATTGCCGGATGACCGACATCGGTTCAAACGAAAGCAACTCGATATAACGCCACATCAGGTCATCGGAAACCGACATGAGCTTGCCGAACTGCTCGCTGGGCGAATCGGTGATCCCGACGTAGTTGCCCAGTGACTTGGACATCTTGTTCACGCCATCCAGTCCTTCCAGGAGCGGCATGGTGAGGATGCATTGGGGCTTCTGTCCGAAATGCTTTTGTAGCTCCCGCCCCATCAGCAGGTTGAACTTCTGGTCTGTACCGCCCAACTCTAGATCAGCTTCCAGAGCCACGGAGTCGTAACCCTGGATCAATGGATACAGGAACTCGTGGATGGCGATGGGCTGGTTGCCGGTGTAGCGCTTGTTGAAGTCGTCCCGCTCCAGCATGCGGGCCACGGTATGGGTGGCGGCCAGCTTGATCATGTCGGCTGCGCTCATGCCGCCCATCCAGCGGGAATTGAACTCCACCTCGGTCTTTTCCGGGTCGAGGATTTTGAACACCTGAGCCTGGTAAGTACGGGCGTTGATTTCCACCTGTTCGGGCGTGAGGGGCGGGCGCGTCGCGTTCTTGCCAGTGGGGTCGCCGATCATGCCGGTGAAGTCGCCGATCAGGAACACGGCCTGATGGCCCAAGTCCTGAAGTTGGCGCATCTTGTTGAGCAGGACGGTATGGCCAAGGTGGAGATCAGGCGCAGTGGGATCAAAACCGGCTTTGACGCGCAATGGCCGCCCCGATTTGAGTTTCTCGATCAACTCGGCTTCGACAAGAAGCTCGTCGCAGCCGCGCTTGATGATTTCAAGGGCGTCTTCGATGGAAGGCATGGGATTTTCCGCAGAAGGAATGGATGGAGCGGGTGATGGGAATCGAACCCACGTCTAAAGCTTGGGAAGCTCTCGTTCTACCATTGAACTACACCCGCGATGTAAACTCGCGGACCCGAATGCTACTTGAATTCAAGGGCGCCACAAAGTGATCACCCTGCGCATCAACGGCCAGCCGCGACAGTTTCCGGCCCCCCTTTCCATCGCCGAACTAGTGGTCGAACTCGACTTGGCCGGCAAGCGCATCGCCGTGGAAAAGAACGGGGAGATCGTGCCGCGAAGCCAGCATGGAAACGCCCAGGTCGTGGATGGCGACCAGCTTGAAATCGTCGTCGCCGTTGGCGGCGGCTGATCCCTCAATTCCCGATACAAACAGGTTCTCATACCCATGGATGCACTCGTCATCGCCGGCAAGACCTATTCCTCCCGCCTCCTGGTGGGCACCGGCAAATATAAGGATTTCACCGAAACCCGCGCGGCCATCGACGCTTCCGGTGCCCAGATCGTCACGGTGGCCATCCGTCGCACCAACATCGGCCAGGATCCCAACCAGCCCAGCCTGCTGGATGCCCTGCCCCCCAGCCAGTTCACCTACCTGCCCAATACCGCCGGCTGCTACACGGCGGACGACGCCATCCGCACCCTGCGCTTGGCGCGGGAACTGCTGGACGGCCACGACCTGGTCAAGCTGGAAGTGCTGGGTGATCCGCAAAGCCTGTATCCCAACGTTGTGGAAACTCTCAAGGCCGCGGAAATACTGGTGAAAGACGGTTTCAAGGTGATGGTCTACACCAGCGACGACCCCATCATCGCCAAGCAACTGGAAGACATCGGTTGCGTCGCCGTCATGCCCCTGGCTTCCCTGATCGGCTCGGGCATGGGCATCCTGAATCCGTGGAACCTGCAGATCATCATCGACCGCCTCTCCGTGCCGGTCATCGTCGATGCCGGTGTCGGCACGGCTTCGGATGCGGCCATCGCCATGGAATTGGGCTGCGACGCGGTACTGATGAACACCGCCATCGCCGGTGCGAAGAACCCCATCCTCATGGCCTCCGCCATGAAGAAGGCCGTGGAAGCCGGCCGCGACGCCTATCTAGCCGGGCGCATGCCCAAAAAGGTCTACCAGGCCACTCCCTCCTCTCCCACCTCCGGTCTGATCGGCTCCTGATAGGGTGGAATGACTGATCATCCCGCCAGGTTCCCATGTCTGAAGAAATCCAACATCGCGCCATACGCTCCTTTGTCCTGCGTGCCGGACGTATGGGTACAGGCCAGTCGAAAGCCCTGGAGGAACTTGGGCCACGTTACGTCTTGCCCTATGCCGCCACCCCGATGGATTGGCGCGGCGTTTTCGGCAGAGCGGCACCAAGAATCCTGGAAATCGGTTTCGGCATGGGCGGCGCCACGGCGGAAATCGCCCGGAGCCGGCCGGAGAACGACTATCTGGGCGTGGAAGTGCATACGCCAGGCGTGGGCGCCTTGCTCAAGCGTATCGGCGAACTTGACCTCTCCAACCTGCGCATCGTCCAGCAAGATGCAGTGGAAGTCCTCAGGCACATGTTTGCCGAAGCCAGCCTGGACGGCATCCACATCTTTTTTCCCGATCCCTGGCACAAGAAGCGCCACCACAAACGGCGCCTGATCCAGCCCGTTTTCGTCGAACTCCTGGCCAGCCGGATCAAGCCCGGCGGCTACCTGCACATGGCCACGGACTGGGAGGATTACGCCCATCAGATGCTCGAAGTGCTGGGTGCCAACCCCCACCTACGCAACACAGCTGACGGTTATGCCCCCCGTCCAGGTTACCGCCCCCTGACCAAGTTCGAGCAGCGGGGCCTGCGCCTGGGTCATGGAGTCTGGGATCTGGTGTTCTTACGTCGCTGATCCAGCCTCACCCTTTGCCGAGCAGATGCTCGATGCTGGTTTCCCATCAAGGATGTCGCACATCTGACACTTTTAATCGCGGCGATTTTCCTACCTCAAACTTCAATCAGGCCTGACAGTCACTGGCACCTGGCACGTTGTATGCAGGTCATGGCCAACACGGATACAGGAGCCGCCCATGAACGCTTGGCTCATTGAAGGCAACGGACATCGTCCGCTGTTGCGATTCGAAGATGGCCATACCGGCATCCCCATCAACCTTCATCTGGTTACGAGGCAACAGTTTTTGCGGCTGATCGGACGGCGTGTCGAGATTCGCTCCCAGCTTTCTGCTGAACACTACACCGTGCGTTTTCCCAACCCTGAGGACACGCTGCCGATCTAACCCGGAAGCACAACGAAAGTCCGCAGAGAATCTTGCCGCAACGCCCGCCGAATCTCCCGAAAATTCAGGCAGCGTCCTCCCAAGGGTGGGGTTTCGTCGCTACAATCCGGCAACTCATTAATTCTTAAGAACAAGCCATGAAAAGCAGCGAAATCCGCCGCCAGTTCCTCGACTATTTCGCAAGCAAGGGACATACCCCGGTTGCTTCCAGCCCCCTCATTCCTGGCAACGACCCAACACTGCTGTTCACCAACGCCGGCATGGTGCAATTCAAGGACGTGTTTCTGGGCCGCGAATCGCGCCCCTACGTGCGCGCCGCATCCAGCCAGCGCTGCGTGCGCGCCGGCGGCAAACACAACGATCTCGAGAACGTGGGCTACACGGCGCGGCATCACACCTTCTTCGAGATGCTGGGCAATTTCAGCTTCGGCGACTATTTCAAGCACGACGCCATCCGCTACGCCTGGGAATTCCTCACCGTCACCATGGGCCTGCCCAAGGACAAGCTCTGGGTCACCGTCTATCAGGACGACGACGAGGCCTTCGCCATCTGGGCCGACGAAATCGGAGTGCCCAAGGACCGCATCACCCGCATCGGCGACAAGGCCGGTCAGAAGTATCACTCGGACAACTTCTGGCAGATGGGCGACACCGGCCCCTGCGGGCCCTGCACGGAAATCTTCTTCGATCATGGCCCGGAAGTGGCGGGCGGCCCCCCCGGCACCCCCGAGGAGGATGGCGACCGCTACATCGAAATCTGGAACCTGGTTTTCATGCAGTACAACCGTGACGAGGCCGGTGTCATGCATCCACTGCCTAAGCCCTCGGTGGACACCGGCATGGGCCTGGAGCGCATTTCAGCGGTCATGCAGCACGTGCATTCCAACTACGAGATCGACCTATTCCAGGCCCTGATCAAGGCCGCCATGCGGGAAACCGGGGCAACGGACGCCTGGAACAACTCCCTCAAGGTCATCGCCGACCACATTCGCGCCTGTTCCTTCCTCATCGTCGACGGCGTCATCCCGGGCAACGAAGGCCGCGGCTATGTGCTGCGCCGGGTTATCCGCCGCGCCATCCGCCACGGCTACAAGCTGGGCTGCAAAACCCCCTTCTTCCACAAGCTGGTGGCCGACCTGGCAGCAGTCATGGGCGAGGCCTACCCGGAACTGGTGGCCGCCCAGAATCGCGTTACCGCTGTGCTGAAGCAGGAAGAGGAACGTTTCGCCGAAACCCTGGAAAACGGCATGGGCGTGCTGGAAACCGCCATGGCCTCGGAAGACCGGATGCTGGACGGCGAAACCGTATTCAAGCTTTACGACACATTCGGCTTCCCACTGGACCTGACTGCCGACATCGCACGGGAACGTGGCATCACCGTGGATTTCGCCGGCTTCGAACACGCCATGCAGCAGCAGCGGGAGCGCGCCCGCGCCGCCAGCAAGTTCACCATGGGCAAGGGCCTGGAATTCTCCGGCGAGAAAACCGAATTCGTCGGCTACGACAGCCTGGAACAGGAAGGTCGCATCGTCGCCCTGTACAAGGAAGGTAGCCAGGTCAGCGAAATCAACGCCGGCGACATCGCCGTCATCGTCCTCGACCGCACCCCCTTCTACGCTGAATCCGGCGGCCAGGTGGGGGACATCGGCGAGATCGCCTCGGGCCACGGCACTTTCACCGTGGAAGACACCCAGAAGATCCAGGCCGACGTGTTCGGCCACACCGGCAAACTCGCCGCCGGCAAGTTGAGCGTGGGCGACACGGTCAACGCCAAGGTGGACACCGAGTCCCGCCAGCGCGCCGCCTACAACCACTCCGCCACCCACCTGATGCATGCCGCCCTGCGCACAGTGCTCGGCACCCATGTCATGCAGAAGGGTTCGCTGGTGAATGCCGAGCGCACCCGCTTCGACTTCGCCCATCCCCAGCCGGTTACGGCGGAGGAGATCAAGCGCATCGAAGAACTGGTCAACGCCGAGATCCGCCGCAACAACCGTGTCGAGACCCGGCTCATGAAACATGAGGACGCCATCAAGGCCGGAGCCATGGCCCTGTTCGGCGAAAAATACGGCGACGAGGTGCGCGTGGTGGGCATGGGCGAGTTTTCCACCGAATTGTGCGGCGGCACCCACGTCAAGCGCACCGGCGACATCGGCCTATTCAAGGTTGTCGCCGAAGGCGGCGTGGCTGCCGGCATCCGTCGCATCGAGGCTGTGACCGGACCAGGCGCTGTCGTGACAGTGCAGGACCAGGAATGCGCATTGCGAGAGGTCGCAGATCGACTCAAAGCCCAGCCAGGCGAAGTGGCTATGCGCATTCAGCAAATCCAGGATCAGGTCAAGGCACTTGAGAAGGAACTGGCCCGCTATAAATCCAAGCTAGCCGGCAGTCAAAGCGATGACCTGCTTGCCCAGGCCATCGAAATCAGTGGAATCAAAGTATTGGCCGCCATAATTGAAGGAGCAGATGCTAAAGCTTTGCGCGAAATGGCCGATAAGTTGCGTGACAAACTCAAGTCATGCGCCTTGGTGCTTGGTAGTGCGATGGATGGCAAGGTAGCCTTGATTGCCGCGGTGACTAACGACCTCACCGCCAAGATCAAGGCAGGTGAACTTGTCAACTTCGTAGCCAGCCAGGTGGGTGGTAAAGGTGGCGGGAAGCCGGATCTGGCCCAGGCCGGCGGCACTGAGCCGGAAAAATTGCCGGCATCGTTGCAGTCCGTGGCAGACTGGGTCCGTAGCAAACTTAACTGATTGAGGACTGACATCTATGTTCGGGTTCTTCAAACGCAAGAAGAGCGAAGAGGATCCCCTCAGTGATCTGAAGACGGTTTCACGCTGGATGCAGGAGTTACCCGCGGGAGACATCTACACCGCACAGGAACAAGTGGTGCAGAGCCTGATCCAGTTCAATCACGCAGGGCTATCCATGTCCAAGGAGCGTTTACAGGTGCTCATGCATCTGGACGATCAAGCCCGAGACATGCAGTACTCCTTATGCGTGCAATACCTGCGCAACCCACGCATGTCCAAGGTGATCGAATCACGGCTTTGGACTGCAATTCATGCTTTCTATTGGGAAATCACCCGGGGATACCATGCTTTTCTGATGGATTTCGTGGCCAATCCGGGAGGTAGCAAAATACAGCCGGCAATTCCACTGATCACGGCCCGTGCCTTGCGCGGATTCGCCGATATCTTCAAATGGCGCTATTTTCGCTACGAAAAGGTTGAAGAGAAACTCTGGCAGCGCTTGCACAATTTGTATCGCATCTCAGAATTCGATGGATTCCAGGGTAACCGCTTCAAGCTCTACCCTAGTGACAGCAGGCCTTCCAGTTGTATGGAAGAGTATGTGCAAACGCTGCTGCTATCACCTCTGGGCGCCGGAAGTCTGACGCCCAAACAGATCGAGATGGTGGATTCATGGCTAGACAACTGGTCTGAATTCACCAGCCTGGAAAACCGGTACGAGGCATCCCGTCATTTCTTCTACATCGATGCCGCCAAGGGCCAGCCGCTCAAACGCATCCGAGATGAAATCAACCCCGAATCCAGCTTCCGGTTTATCAATGCCGAACGCCTGATGGAGCACTTGGCCAAAGCGGAGCGAGAGCTGAGATCTGGCGCGCTACCCGCTTCCCTGGGGCTTGGGGAGGAATTCCGCCTGCCTGATGGCTATGATCTGCTTAGCTACGTATCCAATGAATGGTCTCCCGCAAACGAAAAAGAGCGACGCATTGCCCCCCGTCAACCAATGGATGGGCGCTGTGAAGTCTTACGCGATTTGGGAAATATTTGTAACCGGATCAAAACCGAGCTTGAAATCATCAGTGGCACCAGTCCGAATCAGCAACTCAGCCCTGAAGAGATACTCGATATCAAGCTCTATGGGTTTGTGACTGAACGCACCAAATCTACCATCAGCCAGCGTCTGCAGGGCAGCAGGGATCTGA
>CAZEOR010000121.1:0-7628 GCA_964513695.1 uncultured Thiobacillus sp. | reverse complement strand
ACAGAAGATTCATCCGACCGGCTTCCGGCTGAGCGTCAACAAGGGCTGGACCTCCAAGTGGTTCGCGAATAGCAAGACCTTCGCCACCACGTTGAACGAGGATATCAAGGTGCGCGCCTTCCTCAAGAAGAAGCTGGCACACGCCTCCATCAGCAAAATCATCATTGAGCGCCCGGCCAAGAACGCGCGTATCACCCTGTTTTCCTCCCGGCCCGGTGTCGTCATTGGCAAGAAAGGTGAGGACATCGAGTCTTTGCGCAAACAGCTCAACGCCCTCATGTCTGTGCCCGTTACTCTTAACATTGAGGAAGTGCGCAAGCCTGAAACCGACGCGCAGTTGATCGCAGACTCCATCGCCAATCAGCTAGAAAAGCGCATCATGTTCCGTCGCGCCATGAAGCGGGCTATGCAGAACGCCATGCGCTTCGGCGCCCAGGGCATCAAGATCATGTCCGCCGGCCGACTGAACGGCGCGGAAATCGCTCGTACCGAGTGGTACCGTGAAGGCCGAGTGCCTCTACATACATTGCGCGCAGACATCGACTACGCCATCTCAAGAGCCAACACAACCTATGGCGTGATTGGAATCAAAGTCTGGGTCTACAAGGGTGAAAGCCTGGGCCGCGGCGAGAAGCCCGTGGCCGCGCCGGAACCCGAGCGTCGGCCGCGTCGCCCGTCCGCGCCGCGGGCAGGAAAGGAGTAATCAGTCATGCTGCAACCTGCACGCAGAAAATATCGCAAGGAACAGAAGGGCCGTAATACTGGCCTGGCCACTCGCGGCGCCAAGGTTAGCTTTGGCGAATTCGGCCTGAAGGCCATCGGCCGTGGCCGCCTGACCGCGCGTCAGATCGAAGCTGCCCGACGTGCGATGACTCGTCACATCAAGCGAGGTGGTCGCATCTGGATCCGTATTTTCCCCGACAAGCCGATCTCCCAGAAGCCCGCCGAAGTCCGTATGGGTAACGGTAAGGGCAACCCGGAATACTGGGTCGCAGAGATCCAGCCCGGCAAGGTGTTGTACGAGATGGAAGGGGTGACCGAGGAGATCGCGCGCGAGGCTTTCCGTCTTGCCGCCGCCAAGTTGCCCATCGCCACCACGTTTGTATCCCGTCACTTTGGGGTGTGAGATGAAAGCCAGTGAACTGAAAACCAAGGGCGTGGACGAGTTGAAGCAGGAACTCAAGGAGCTGTTACGTGCCCAGTTCAGCCTGCGCATGCAGCTTTCCACCCAGCAGACCAACAAGACCCATGAGATTCGCAAAGTCCGTCGTGACATCGCCCGCGTGCGCACTGTCATGCAGTCGACGAAGCTCAAGGCCGGCAACTGATGAGTAGCACCATGAACGAACAGCAATCAGAAAAGAACACGCGAGCCCTCACTGGTACGGTGGTTAGCGACAAGATGAACAAGACCGTGACCGTGCTGGTCGAGCGTAAAGTCAAGCATCCGCTCTACGGCAAGATCATCCGGCTGTCCAAGAAATATCATGCCCATGATGAAAACAACGAGTTTCATCCTGGCGACATCGTGGTTATCGAGGAATGCCGCCCCCTGTCCAGGACCAAAACCTGGAAGGTGGCTCGCTTGGTAGAAAAAGCGCGACTTGTATAAAAAATTGTTGCAATAGGGAAAAGCGCGCGGCATAATCGCCAGCTTTTCAGCGCTCGGTAATTTACACCGAGTGCAATTTGATTGGCTCACCCTGTGTGGTGTGCTTAACCCGAACGGGATCCAAAACTGCCGGCCTGCGGGCTGGGAAGTTGGAGAGAGAACATGATCCAGATGCAATCCAAGTTGGACGTGGCCGACAACACTGGCGCGCGCACAGTCATGTGCATCAAGGTGTTGGGCGGCTCGAAGCGCCGCTACGCCAGCGTAGGCGACATCATCAAGGTGAGTATCAAAGACGCGGCCCCTCGTGGACGTGTCAAGAAGGGCGATGTTTACAACGCCGTGGTGGTGCGTACCGCCAAGGGTGTGCGTCGTCCTGATGGCTCCCTGATCAGGTTTGACAAGAACGCGGCCGTGCTGCTTAACAACAAGCTCGAGCCCATTGGTACCCGTATTTTCGGGCCTGTCACCCGCGAGCTGCGCACCGAGCGATTCATGAAGATCGTCTCGCTGGCGCCCGAAGTGCTGTAAGGAGTTCACCATGCGCAAAATCCGCAAAGGCGACGAAGTCGTCGTGCTGACAGGCAAGGACAAAGGCAAGCGTGGGACAGTTCTGCGTGTGCTTGAGGAGAACCTGGTGGTGGAAGGCGTCAACCGGGTACGCAAAGCGGCGAAGCCCAACCCCATGCGTGGTACTACAGGTGGCTTCATGGACAAGGATATGCCCATCGATATCTCCAACGTGGCGTTGTTTAATCCCGTCACGGGCAAGGGTGATCGAGTGGGCATCAAAACGCTGGAGGACGGGCGCATGGTGCGCTTCTTCAAGTCCAATGGCGAAGTGGTGGATGCGTAAGGGGCAGACCATGGCGCGTATGTATGATTTCTACAAAGATACCGTGGTCAAGCAATTGACTGACCGGTTCGGTTACAAGTCTCCGATGCAGGTCCCCCGCATCACCAAGATCACCCTGAACATGGGTGTGGGTGAGGCGGTTGGCGACAAGAAAGTGATGGAGCATGCGGTTGGCGACATGACTAAGATTGCCGGACAGAAGCCGGTGGTGACGTTGTCGCGCAAGTCGATTGCGGGCTTCAAAATTCGTGATCATTACCCGGTTGGTTGCATGGTGACCCTGCGCCGGGAACAGATGTACGAATTTCTGGATCGCCTGGTAACTGTGGCCATTCCTCGTATCCGTGACTTCCGTGGTATTGGTGGCAAGGGCTTCGATGGGCGTGGCAACTACAACATGGGCGTCAAGGAGCAGATCATTTTCCCGGAAATCGAGTACGAGAAGATTGATGCCCTGCGTGGGATGAATATCACCATCACTACCACCGCCAGCACCGACGAAGAGGCCAAGGCCCTTCTGGCTGCGTTCAAGTTCCCTTTCAAAAATTGAGGTTGCGATGGCCAAGCTCGCACTGATCAACCGTGAAGACAAGCGCCGCAAGATGGTGAAGAAATTCGCCGCAAAGCGCGCCGAACTCAAGGCGATCATCAATGATGTCAAGCGCGATGACGCTGATCGCATGGATGCCCGCATGAAGCTTCAATCCCTGCCCCGTAACGCCAGCGAGAGCCGTTTGCGCAACCGCTGCCAACTCACCGGTCGTCCGCGCGGCGTGTTCCGCAAGTTCGGCCTGTGCCGGAACATGATCCGAGAGATCGCCATGAAGGGCGAAATTCCGGGCGTGGTCAAGGCCAGCTGGTAAGGGAGAGACAAGATGAGCATGAGTGATCCCATCGCCGATATGCTGACCCGTATCCGCAATGCCCAGGAGACCGAGAAGGTTTCCGTGCGCATGCCGGCTTCCAAGTTGAAGAAGGCCATCGCGCAAGTGCTGCAGGACGAAGGTTACATAGACGGTTTTGTTGTGCGCGAAAACTCGGGTCTGCCCGAGCTGGAAGTGGCGCTGAAGTATTACGCCGGCCGCCCGGTCATCGAAAAGATCGAGCGCATCAGCAAGCCTGGTCTGCGTATTTACAAGGGCCGCGACGATCTGCCCCGTGTGATGAACGGCCTCGGTGTCGCCATCGTTTCCACATCGCGCGGTGTAATGACCGACCGCAAGGCGCGCTCCCTCGGTGTGGGTGGCGAAGTCCTTTGTGTCGTGGCGTGAGGTAAGAAATGTCCCGCGTTGCTAAGAATCCTATTCCCGTTCCCGCTGGTGTCGAGGTCAAGCTCGATGGAGGCGCGATTTCCATCAAAGGCCCCATGGGTGCCATGAGCCATCCCGTCACCGGTCTGGTCAGCGTCACCCTGGACAACGGCGTTCTGCAAGTGGCCGCTAACAGCGAATCCCGCGAATCCCGCGCCATGTCGGGTACGACCCGCGCATTGCTGGCCAATATGGTGCTAGGCGTGTCCAAGGGTTTCGAAAAGAAGCTGACCCTGGTTGGTGTGGGCTATCGCGCCCAGGCCCAGGGTAACAAGCTCAATCTGACCCTGGGTTTTTCCCACCCCGTAGAGCACATGATGCCCGATGGCGTGAAGGTGGAGACCCCGACCCAGACCGAGATCCTGATCAAGGGCATGGACAAGCAGAAGGTCGGTCAAGTCGCGGCGGACGTGCGCGCCTATCGCAAACCCGAGCCCTACAAGGGCAAGGGCGTGCGTTATGCCGACGAAGTCGTGGTCATCAAAGAGACCAAGAAGAAATAACCTGGAGCGAATGCAATGGACAAGAAAATCCGGCGTCTGCGCAGGGCGCGCAAAACACGCGCCAAAATCGCGGAGCTTGGGGCGATCCGTCTCAGCGTGCATCGCAGCAATTCTCACATTTATGCGCAACTTATCGATGCGACCGGTGGCGTTGTGCTGACCTCCGCGTCCAGCGCCGAAAAAGAATTGCGCGAACAGATCAAGAACGGTGGCAACGTGGCCGCCGCCAAGCTGATTGGCCAACGTATCGCTGAAAAGGCGAAGCAGATCGGCGTGGAGAAGGTTTCCTTCGACCGCTCCGGCTTTGCCTTCCACGGTCGTGTCAAGGCTCTGGCCGAAGCGGCACGCGAACACGGTTTGCAGTTTTAAGCGAGGAACATCATGGCGAGACCCGTACAGCAGCAGGAAGAGAAGGGCGATGGCCTGAAGGAGAAGATGATCTCGGTCAACCGCGTCACCAAAGTGGTGAAGGGTGGCCGGGTTCTCGGCTTCGCCGCCCTGACCGTGGTCGGTGATGACGACGGCGGAGTCGGCATGGGCAAGGGCAAGTCCCGCGAAGTGCCGGTCGCCGTGACCAAGGCGATGGAAGAAGCGCGCCGCCGCATGATAAAGGTGCCTCTCAAGAACGGCACCTTCCATCATGCCGTGGTTGGCAAGCATGGTTCTTCCGTGGTGTTGATCCAGCCCGCTTCCGAAGGTACCGGCATCATCGCCGGTGGCGCCATGCGCGCTGTGTTCGAGGTGATGGGCGTGCACAACGTGCTGGCCAAGTGCCTGGGCTCCACCAACCCCTACAACGTGGTGCGCGCCACGCTGAACGGTCTTCAGCAGATGATGACCCCCGGCGATGTGGCCGCCAAGCGCGGCAAGTCCGTGGCGGAAATTCTGGAGTAAGTCATGTCCGAAGCTAAAGCCAAGATCAAGGTCACCTTGATCAAGAGCCCCATCGGCACCATCGAGAAACACCGCGCCTGCGTGCGCGGACTGGGTCTCAGGCGCTTGAACAGCAGCGCTGTGCTGGAAGATACGCCCGCTGTGCGTGGCATGATCAACCGCGTGAACTATCTGGTTAAGTTTGAGGCGGCATGATGAAACTGAATACGATCAAACCTGCCGAAGGCAGCACTCACTCCTCCAAGCGTCCCGGCCGTGGCATCGGCTCCGGCTTGGGCAAGACTGGTGGCCGCGGCCACAAGGGTCAGAAATCCCGCGCCGGTGGATTCCACAAGGTTGGTTTCGAGGGTGGACAGATGCCCATGGCGCGTCGTTTGCCCAAGCGCGGCTTCATCTCGCTTGACCGTGCTTTTAAAGCTGAAGTTCGCCTTGATGACATCAACACCTTGCCGGTGGAAACCGTCGACATGCTGGTGCTCAAGCAGGCTGGACTCGTGCCCCAATTGACCAAATCTGCCAAGGTGATCCTGGCCGGCTCCATCGACAAGGCAGTCAAGCTGGTCGGTATCGGTGCCACCAAGGGTGCCAGGGCTGCCATCGAGGCAGCCGGCGGTAGTGTCGAAGCTACTGTCTGAACCAGAGGAAGCAGATCTTGTCCAGTGCCACAAACTTGCTCCAGATGTCCGGGAAGATGGGCGACCTGAAACGTCGCCTGTGGTTCCTGCTGGGCGCTCTCGTGGTCTATCGAATCGGGACATTCATTCCGGTTCCTGGTATCGATCCGGTCGTTCTACAGCAGCTGTTCCATTCCCAGCAGGGCGGCATACTGGGTATGTTCAACATGTTCTCCGGCGGCGCGCTTTCGCGCTTCTCCGTGTTCGCCTTGGGCATCATGCCTTACATATCGGCTTCCATCATTATGCAGTTGATGACGGTCGTGTCTCCTCAATTGGAGGCCTTGAAAAAGGAAGGTGAGGCTGGGCGCCGCAAGATCACTCAATACACACGCTATGGCACGGTATTGCTGGCCGCTTTCCAGGCAATCGGCATTTCCATAGCTTTAGAGAGTCAGCCAGGATTGGTGATCGATCCGGGTTTCATGTTCCGCATTACCAGTGTCTTCACTCTGGTTGCTGGCACTATGTTCATCATGTGGCTGGGCGAGCAGATCACAGAACGTGGTCTGGGCAACGGTATCTCCATCATCATATTTGCGGGTATTGCTGCAGGACTGCCGCGAGCTATTGGCGGTACGCTGGAATTGACTCGTACCGGTGCGTTCTCCATCCCCCTTGTGCTGCTCCTGTTCGTCGGTGCACTGCTGATTACAGCCCTGGTGGTCTTTGTCGAACGTGGCCAACGCAAGATACTGGTTAACTACGCCAAGCGGCAGGTTGGCAACAAGGTTTATGGCGGCCAAAGCTCTCATTTGCCCTTAAAGCTGAACATGGCGGGTGTTATTCCCCCCATCTTTGCCAGTTCCATCATTCTGTTCCCGGCTACATTGGCAGGCTGGTTCGGCAGCCACGAATCCATGAGCTGGCTCAAAGACATTCAGGGCGCGCTATCTCCTGGACAGCCAATTTACGTGATGATTTATGCGCTGATGATCATCTTCTTCTGCTTCTTCTACACAGCCTTGGTGTTCAATCCCAAGGAAACTGCGGACAACCTGAAGAAAAGTGGCGCGTTTATTCCCGGCTATAGACCTGGAGAGCAGACCGCGCGCTTCATCGACAAAGTCATGACCCGCCTGACGCTCATCGGTGCAGCCTATATCACGCTGGTGTGTCTGATTCCTGAATTTCTGATTGTGAACTGGAATGTGCCTTTTTATTTTGGTGGCACTTCACTGTTGATTATTGTTGTTGTGACCATGGACTTCATGGCCCAGGTCCAAGCCTATGTTATGACCCATCAATACGAAAGCTTGCTCAAGAAGGCCAACTTCAAGGGCGGCAATTTCATCGCCAGATGAGGTACTGACCATGGCGAAAGATGATGTCATCCAGATGCAGGGGGAGGTTGTGGAAAACCTGCCGAATGCCACATTCCGGGTGAAGTTGGAAAATGGGCATGTTGTGCTTTCCCATATCTCAGGAAAGATGCGTATGCACTACATCCGGATTCTTCCGGGTGACAAGGTGACCGTTGAGCTCACCCCTTATGACTTGTCGCGGGCACGCATCGTGTACCGCGCGAAATGAATTGCTGAGAAAAGGAGCCGAACATGCGTGTTCAAGCCTCTGTGAAGAAGATTTGCCGCAAGTGCAAGATTGTCCGTCGCAAGGGCGTGGTTCGCGTGATTTGCAGCGAAGCCCGTCATAAGCAGCGCCAGGGTTGATTCGTTAGGTCACTTTGGCTTGCCAAAAGATGACTTGTTTTAATATAATTTTCCGTTTTGTTGCTGGGGGTTAGTACATGGCCCGGATTGCTGGGGTAAACATCCCAAA
>CAZEOR010000120.1:0-7690 GCA_964513695.1 uncultured Thiobacillus sp. | reverse complement strand
TCGGCGCCGAGCCCTGGACCAACGACATGCGGCAGGAGATCGAGCAGGCATTTGCGGACTACCAAGCCGGCAAGCTGGTGAAAGCCAAGGCGGTGATGAGCGGCATTCACTGACAAGTGATCGCCGAAGGGGCGTGGCCATGCTAAATTCTGTCCAGACTAGCCAGAATTCAGGAGGCCCACCATGCAGACCGAATGGCAATTGCAGGAAGCCAAGAACAAGCTTAGCCAGCTCATCAAACAGGCGGCGGGGGGCGAAGCCCAGGTCGTCACCGTCCACGGCCGTCCCGCCGCGGTCGTGGTGTCGGCGGAGGAATACGCCCGGCTCATCCGCCGGCGCGGCGGCAAGCTATCCGAGGCGTTGCTGGCCCCGGACATCGCGGTGGATGACCTGGATTTCTCCCGTGAGCGCGACACCGGCCGGCCCGTTGACCTATGAGCTGGTTGCTCGATACCTGCGTGTTGTCCGAGTACATCCGTAAGGCGCCCGACCTCAAGGTCATCGGCTGGCTGGACGAACAGGACGAAACCAGTCTCCACATCAGCGTGATCAGCCTCGGCGAGATCGAAAAAGGCATCATCAAACTCCAAGCGACCGACCCGCTCCGCGCCCGGAAACTCACCGCTTGGCTGGGCAAACTCGAACAACGCTTCGCGACTCGCATCCTGCCCCTGGACGCGCCCATTCTCAGTGCCTGGGCCAACCTTGCCGCCCGAGCCGAACTGGCCGGTCGGCCACTGCCGGTCATGGATGGCCTGCTCATGGCCACGGCCCAATGCCATGGGTTGACGGTGGTATCGCGGAATATTCAGGATTTCGAGGCATTTCCGCGCGTGTTCAATCCGTGGGGGATGTAGTCGCTTTGCGCGAGGCGGGAGGATGATTCGCTCCGATGAACAATCAGGAAATGCCAACCTTGCCCTTTATCGCTGGCCTTTTAACCCATCAGAAACAGGAAGCAGCATGAGCGGTTTGCCCAAATGCCCGAAATGCGGTTCGGAATACACCTACGAAGACGGCGGCCAGTTCGTCTGCCCGGAATGCGCCCATGAATGGGGCAAGGACGCGCTCGCGGAAAGCGCCGAGGAAAAGCGGGTGGTGAAGGATGCCAACGGCGCGGTGCTGAACGACGGCGACACGGTCACGGTGATCAAGGACCTGAAGGTCAAGGGTTCGTCCCTGGTGGTGAAAGTCGGCACCAAGGTGAAGAACATCCGGCTGGTGGACGGCGATCACGATATCGACTGCAAGATCGACGGGATCGGGGCGATGGGGTTGAAGTCGGAGTTTGTGAAGAAGGTGTAAAGAATCGGTGGTGAAACATTGATGTCATCCACTATCCCTTCATTTTCGTCAGATATCCCCCCGAGTTGATATGGACCCAAAGAAGCTGGAAACACAGATTCGCAAGACTGGATTCGTGCTGGAGAACCAGGTCGCGCAGACTCTGAAGTCCGCAGGATGGACGGTTATAAGCAACAAATACTATGTTGACGATTTCGAGGACAGCGTCCGCGAGATTGATCTTGTCGCTTATCAAGTTCAAAAAGTTCAACATTTAGACGTTTACACGGTACTAGTCGTCAGCTGCAAAAAGAGCGAATCGAATGTCTGGGCGCTGCTCGCAAGAGACATAAACTTACGCGATCCAAATTCCGATTGGTGGCCCCTCCACTCTTGGACGAACGACAAAGCACTTTTGTACCAATTAGGTGAACCGGGGGCAGCAAGGCGCTATCACGACGGTGTTGCTTCACTAGGTGTACAAGAGGCTGTAAGCCAGCCAGCCGTTGAGGTTTTTGCGTTCCAAGAGATGAATCGAACGAGTGGGGCGCCACAGAACGATAAGCCGATCTTTTCAGCTGTTACCTCACTGATGAAAGCACAGGCTTACGAACTCGGAGCTCTTCCGCTTCGCAAGAAAGCACCGTCAATCTATCAATTCAACCTATTGTCGGTGGTGGATGTTGAACTCGCGCGCCTTATGTTTTCTGGTGATGATATCTCGTGCACGGAGGTCGATTCTGAGCAATATCTCGCCCGCTACATCGTAAAAAAGAAGGAGACGTTTTCCCGCATTCGCTTCATACGCTCAAGAGCTTTCGCCGAAGTGCTGAAAGACTATGGGCGCCTTCACCAAGCAAACTCCACTTGGTTTGGATCGCTTTACGATGCGTTCTACGACGGAATCATGCGCGACTATCGCCGGAACTGTGTCTTGGTTGAGGACTTCAAGAAACAGGTTGCCTGGGAGCTTACATGGCGTATCCGTCAGACTTTAAAAGTAAAAGTTGAGCTTGCTGATATCTGGTTCCGTTGGAACGAAAAGACGAATCACGTCGCGATCAGCGTGAACCTCGATAACGCAATGGTTGACTTCTTGAATAAAGACCCAGAAAGCCAAGTGAAAGTTAAGGCTGCACTTGCAGCCATCTACCGCTACACAGGGCCTTTCGCGTTTGAGGTAGATGACATTCCGTTTTAAAGGAGCCATTGGAATCCATAGCTTATGCCCACCCGCATCCTCCTCCTCCTCGCCCACCCCGCCCCCTCCAGCCTCTGCCACGCCCTGGCCGAGTCCTACCGGAAGGGCGCCGAGGCCGCCGGCCACGAGGTCCGCTTCCTGTCCTTGGGCGAACTGGCTTTCGACCCCATCCTCCACGACGGCTACCACACCATCCAGCCTCTGGAACCGGACTTGGTCGCGGCCCAGGAAGCGATCGCCTGGGCGCGACATCTGGTGTTCGTCTATCCCAACTGGTGGGGCACCATGCCGGCCTTGCTCAAGGGCTTCTTCGACCGGGTGTTCCTGCCCGGTTTCGCGTTCAGGTACCGGGACGATTCCCCGTTCTGGGACCGTCTTCTGGCGGGGCGCTCGGCTCATCTGCTGGTGACCATGGATACGCCACCCTGGTATTACCGCTGGGTGTTCCGCATGCCGGGGCATAACCAGATGAAGCGCGCCATCCTGGAATTCAGCGGCATCAAGCCGGTCAAGATCACCAGCTTCGGCCCGGTGCGCCATGCCACGCCGGAACGGCGGGAGAAGTGGCTGGCCCGGGCTTATGCGTTCGGTCGCGGGGCATGATGCGTAAGGCGGTTTGGGACGGGTTGCCCCGCCACGCGTGGGGAGGGAGATCCACTGGCTCGGGCCAGGGAATTTGGCTTCACCGCGATGCGCCGCGACAATCCGCCCACCCTGTTCGTCCCCAGCGGCAGTGACCATGCCCCAAGCCAAAAACCCGGAACCCGCCTCCCGCCCGCGTATCGACAAATGGCTGTGGGCGGCCCGCTTTTTCAAGACCCGTTCCCTGGCCCAGGACGCGGTGGAAGGCGGCAAGGTGCGGCTCAACGGCGAGCGGGTGAAGCCCAGCCGGGAGGTGAAGGTGGGCGACAGCCTGATCGTCCAGGTGGGGGAATTCACCTGGACGGTTTCCGTGCTGGGCCTGTCGGATCGGCGCGGGCCGGCGCCGGTGGCCCGGCTGCTCTATCGCGAGGATGCCGAAAGCCAGGCGGCAAGGCAGCGGCAGATCGATACCCGGCAGTGGGTGGCCGATCCGGGCAGCGCCATCAAGGGCCGCCCCACCAAGCGCGACCGGCGCTTGATCCATCGCTTCAAGGATTCCGGCTGATCGGCGTTGTGGGGGCAGTCCGGGACGGCCAGCCAAAGTTAAACAATATGTGAGCAATTTCCTTGGCTTTTTCCTCCATCATTCGACATGACCATGGCTACCAGGCCGGAGCAGGAGATGGACAAACCCTTGAGTGAATCGAAACGACGCATTCTGGTGGTGGAGGACGACGCGGACATCGCCGAAATCCTGCGCCTGAACCTGGCCGACGAGGGCTATGTCGTGGATTGGTCGGCGGATGGCGAGTCGGGCCTGGCGCGGTTGGGCGCGGCCGCCTACGACGCGCTGATCCTGGACATCATGCTGCCGGGCATCGACGGTCTGGAGGTGTGCCGCCGGGTGCGGGCCATGCCCCATTACACGCCCATCATCATCATCAGCGCCCGTTCCGGCGAAACCCAGCGGGTTCTGGGCCTGGAACTGGGGGCCGACGATTACGTGACCAAACCGTTTTCGGTGCTGGAGCTGATCGCACGGGTGCGCGCTCTGTTCCGCCGGGTCGATGCCCTGGGGCGCACGGCGCGCCAGGAGGCCGGCGTGCTGGAAAGCGGTGTCCTGACCATCGATCCGGTCGCCCGCACCGTGTGCTGCAACGGGGCGGACGTGGATCTGACGGCGCGGGAATTCGATCTGTTGTTTTTCTTTGCCCGCCATCCCGGCTCGGTGTTCTCGCGCATGGACCTGCTCACCCAGGTCTGGGGTTACAGCCACGAGGGCTACGAGCACACCGTGAACACCCACATCAACCGCCTGCGCAGCAAGATTGAAACCGATCCCGCCAAGCCCGAGCTGATCCGCACGGTCTGGGGCGTGGGCTACAAATTCATGCCGGCAGCGGGCCAGGACGGCGGGAGCAAAGCGCCATGATCCGCACCCTTTACGGGCGCCTGGCCCTGGTGTTCGCCCTGCTCACCCTGGTTTGCGGCGGCTTCACGGCCTGGTTGTATCAGGACATGACCACGCGCCACCAGCAGGAGGTGCTACAGCGCCTGTCCAAGAATCTGGCCACCCACATCGCAACGCATACCGATCTGGTGAAGGAGCTGAAATGGAACCGGCCGGCGGTGGATGAGCTGTTCAATATGCTGATGGTGGTGAACCCGGGCATCGAGGTCTACCTGATCAAGGCCAACGGCCATGTCGACGCCCACGTGGCGCCGCCGGGCGCGGTCAAGCGCCAATGGGTGGACCTGGCGCCGGTGCGGGCCTATCTGGCCGGCGGCCATTTCCCCCTGCTGGGCGACGACCCGCGCAGCATGACGGCCAGGAAGATTTTCAGTGCCGCCCCCTGTGTCCAGAATGGCCATACCGTGGGCTATCTCTACGTGATCCTGGCGGGCGAGGACTACGACCGGCTGGCCGCCGACGTCTGGGCGAGCCGGGCCTTCGCCAGCGGCGCCTGGCTGATGCTGGCCGTGCTGGTGCTCACCCTGGTGGCGGGCCTCGCCGCCTTCGCCCTCATCACCCGGCGCCTGCGCCGTCTGACTGGCGAGGTGGCGGCCCTGGAAGCCAACGGTTTCCAGCCACCGTCCGAAGTGCCCGGACAGGAATCCGGCGACGAGATCGGCCTGCTGCGCCGGGCTTTCCGCCAGATGGCCGAGCGCATCGCCGCCCAGATGGGCGAGCTGAGGCGCCAGGACGAGATGCGCCGGGAGATGGTGGCCAACATCTCCCACGACCTGCGCACGCCGCTCACGTCCCTGCGCGGCTATCTGGAAACCCTCAAGCTCAAGGCCGGCCAGCTCTCGGAAGAAGACCGGGCGCGTTACCTGGATGTGGCGGTGCGCCAGAGCCAGAAAGTCAGCCGACTGGCCCAGGAATTGTTCGAACTGGCGAAGCTGGAATGCGATGCCGTGAAGCCCCAGAAGGAGCGTTTCGCCCTGGCTGAATTGCTCCAGGACGTGCTACAGAAATTCGAGCTCGCCGCCCGCGACAAAGGCGTCGAACTCCGCGCCGAGGTTTCCCCCGATCTACCGGCCGTACTGGCCGATCTGGGCATGATCGAGCGGGTGCTGACCAACCTCATCGACAATGCCCTGCGCCACACGCCGACAGGCGGCTGGATCCGTGTGGAGCTTGGCTTCGAAGCAGAGCGGGTAAGGGTGCGGGTATCCGACAACGGCGGCGGCATTCCCGCCGAGCTGCGCACCGATCTGTTCGAGCGTCCTTCGCCCCTGCGCGGCGGCTACGGCCGTTCCTCGGGCGGCCTCGGTCTGATCATCGTCAAACGCATCCTGACCCTGCACGACAGCGTGATCCGGCTGGAAGAAAAGGAAGAATCCGGCGCGGCGTTCAGCTTCGCCCTGCCGGCGGCGGCTTAGACCGCGCCCCGCGGGCGGATCTGGCGGGCCGGAGAGGAAGTTCCTTTACGAAGCACCCCCGGCCAAGCCCGTCAAGTCTTGCCGGGCCGCCTGTTTTTGCCCATCCTGCCGGGCTTCCTCCCACCGTTTCACGCCCCATGCTCCCCGCCATCGAAGTCCGTATCGCCCAGGAACTCAACGTCCATCCGAACCAGGTCGCCGCAGCCGTGGCACTGCTCGACGACGGCGCCACCGTGCCCTTCATCTCCCGTTATCGGAAGGAGGCCACCGGGGGCCTGGACGACACCCATCTGCGCCATCTGGAAGAACGCCTGGGCTATCTGCGCGAGCTGGAGGAGCGACGCGGCGCGATCCTCGCCAGCATCCAGGAACAGGGCAAGCTGACGCCGGCGTTGCAGGCCGACATCGCCACCGCCGCGACCAAGCAGCGCCTGGAAGATCTCTACCTGCCCTACAAGCAGAAGCGCCGCACCAAGGCCCAGATCGCGCGGGAAGCTGGTCTCCAGCCCCTGGCCGACGCGCTCCTGGCCGACCCCATGCTGACCCCTGAAACGGAGGCCGCGGCCTATGTGAGCGCCGACAAGGGCGTGGCCGACGCGAAGGCGGCCCTGGACGGCGCCCGGCAGATACTGATGGAGCGGTTCGCCGAGGACGCCGCTCTGCTGGAGCGGCTGCGCGCCCATCTCCAGGACAACGGCCGCGTGGTTTCCCGCCTGGTGGAAGGCAAGGAAGCCGAAGGCCAGAAATTCCGCGACTGGTTCGAGTTCGACGAACCCTGGAAGGCCATGCCTTCCCATCGGGCGCTGGCCCTGTTCCGGGGCCGCAACGAGGGCATCCTCGGCCTGGCCATCAAGCTGCCGGAGGAAATCCTCCCCTCCCCCACCGGGGGAGGGGCTAGGGGAGAGGGAGCAACGTATCGATCATCTGCCCTTGCTCCCTCATCCGGCCCTGCGGGCCCCCTTCCCCCGAGGGGGGAAGGGAAAACCCCCTGCGAAGGCATCGTCGCCGCCCAGTTCGGCTTGCGCGACCAGGGCCGTCCTGGTGACAAGTGGATGATGGACACGGTGCGCTGGGCCTGGAAGGTGAAGCTCTCCCTGCACCTGGAACTTGACCTGATGAACGCCCTGTTCGAGCGGGCCGAGGCCGAGGCCATCCGCGTCTTCGCCAGCAACCTGAAGGACCTGTTGCTGGCCGCGCCGGCCGGCCCCAAGGCCGTGATCGGCCTGGACCCGGGCATCCGTACCGGCGTCAAGGTGGCGGTGGTGGACCGCACTGGCAAGGTGCTGGATACCGCCACCATCTACCCCCACGAGCCGCGCAACGACTGGAACGGTTCCCTGGTCACCCTGGCGAAGCTGGCCCAGAAACACGGCGCCGAACTCATCAGCATCGGCAACGGCACCGCCAGCCGGGAGACGGACAAGCTGGCGGCCGATCTCATTTCCCAACTCTCGCGTTCACAACCGGATCTGCGGCTGACCAAGGTGACCGTGAGCGAGGCCGGCGCCTCGGTGTATTCCGCCTCGGAACTGGCGGCGCGTGAATTCCCCGATCTGGACGTCTCCCTGCGTGGCGCGGTGTCCATCGCCCGCCGTTTGCAGGACCCCCTGGCGGAACTGGTGAAGATCGAACCCAAGGCCATCGGTGTGGGCCAGTACCAGCACGACCTGGGCCAATCCAAGCTGGGCCAGGCCCTGGAAGCGGTGGTGGAGGATTGCGTCAACGCCGTGGGCGTGG
>CAZEOR010000119.1:0-7731 GCA_964513695.1 uncultured Thiobacillus sp. | reverse complement strand
GGTTCGATTCCGGTTCGCGCCTCCATCCCCTTCATTCCGGCAATCAACGCCCGAGTGGTGAAACAGGTAGACACAAGGGACTTAAAATCCCTCGGCTTCGGCCGTACCGGTTCGATTCCGGTTCCGGGCACCACGCCATACCGAGCCTGAGGCACTCAGACTCTTTCTTTTTCCCAGCTGGCCCTCAGCAGAATGCCGACCAGGGCATCGATCCAGCGGCGCATCAGATCCAACGGCCAGAATAATCCGCCGAAAAGCGCATCCCCGGGCCTGACACCCTCGTCGATACGCAAGAGGGACAAGGCAAGGCCGAGTGTCAGGTAAAGCAGCAATGCCAGATCGAGGCTCATGTTGGACTCCTTCGTTCAAGTTGGAGCCAGCGTAAGGCCTGTGAGGCTCACCAGATGAGCCACCATGGACTAGAATGGTGCAGGCTCGTCATGAAGGATCGCCATGGATCGCACTGAACGCTTCCACCTCATCGATATGATGCTGTCCGGCGCCGGCGTCGTGACCTTCCAGCAGATGCTGGACCGCCTGGAAGTTTCGCGGGCGACCTTGAAACGGGATCTGGAATACCTGCGCAACCGCCTCAACGCGCCCATCGTCTGGGATAGGGAAACGGGGGGTTACCGTTTCGAGAAGAACGAACGGGTCGGCGGGCAGTATGAGTTGCCGGGGCTGTGGTTCTCGGCTGAGGAGATCCATGCCCTCCTCACCATGCAGCATCTGCTTGCCAACCTGGACGCGGGCGGATTGCTCGGGCCCCATATCCAGCCCCTCATGGCCCGGCTGACAGGTCTCCTGGGCAGTGGCAGGCACCCGGCCGAGGAAGTCCGTAAGCGCATCAAGTTGATTCCTCTCGCAGCGCGCCAGGTGTCACTGGATCACTTCGCCGCCCTGGGCTCTGCCCTGTTGCGGCGCAAACGACTGCTGGTGAGCTATTACGCCAAGTCCAGCGATGAGATCAGCGAGCGGGAAGTCTCGCCACAACGTCTGGTGCACTACCGGGAGAACTGGTATCTGGATGCCTGGTGCCATCTGCGCGAAGGGCTGCGTAGTTTTGCGGTGGATGGAATCCGGCGTGCGGAGATTCTGGAAACCCACGCCCGCGATATTCCGGAGAAGAGTCTGGATGCTGTGCTCGGCACGGGCTACGGCATCTTCTCCGGAAGCCGGGTGAATTGGGCCAGACTGCGTTTCACGCCCGAACGGTCGCGCTGGGTCGCTCTGGAGCAATGGCACCCGAAGCAGCGGGGCAAGCTGCAAAAGGATGGTCATTACCTCCTGGAGGTGCCGTATTCCGACGACCGTGAACTGGTCATGGACATCCTGCGTCATGTGCCTGAGGTGGAAGTGCTGGCACCCAAACCTCTGCGGGACAAGGTGGCGGAAAAATTGCGAGCCGGCCTCGATCGGCTGGCTCGGGCCTGAATTATTTTCACGTTGGCATCACTTGAGCTCATGGGGACGAATAAGCGCAAACAGGCGTGGCCATCGATCCTCGGCACGCCGTCGTCTTCGTACTCCGACACAACGGCGATCATGTCGCTGCTTCGCCATGCAAATCGCCAACAGACGGCTGGCATTGCTCATATCCACGCCGGATAGTTTCCAGGCAGCCAGTTCGACCGGCTATTCCAGGTACGTTGCCAGCTTTGCGGCGGACCGCTCGGAGACCACCAATACCAGTTTCATCATCGCGCGGGTCGCGCCGACGAAGAGTTTGCGTGTTGTCCGCTCATCCAATTCTTCGAAGTCGATCTCTGCGAAGACGATGGCCGGCGCGGCCTGCCCCTTGAAGCGGTAGACGGACTCCAGCAACACATCTCCATCCGAATAGACCGGCTGGCCCAGAAGGTCATAACGTCCGGTGAAAGTCTTCAGCCGATGGGGGCCCAGTTGGTCATAGGAGAACAGCAGCGACTGCTCCCGGCCCCGGAAACTGACCAGGGCCAGATCCGACTTGCGGTATCCCTCGGCCAGACACAGGCGGATACCTTCCTTGACCTTCTGCGTCAATTCAGCCGCGTCCTGGTAGGTCAGCACCTCAAGGTCGGATGACTGGAGCGGCCCCTGGGCTTCCATCCGGATGTCCGCCGGCAACAGGGACTGGAGCATGCGCACCACGGAACGGGGGCTGCGGTAGTTGCTGTCGGCGCGCAGGCGCACCCAGTCGGGCAGTGCAACCGGTGGCCGCAGATACAGATTCTGCATGGGATCCTCCAGCCAGAGGACGCGCCCTCCCGCTTTGGCATGGCCAAGAGCCAGATCCCGCCAGGCCTCGGTGAAATCCTGGCCTTCGTCGACAATAACCGTGTCGAAACGCCAGGCATCGTCCAAAGGCAGCGCCGTGGCGCGCTCCAATAGCCAGTCGAAGACATCGGGGCGATGGAAGTCCGGCTGTTCGCCCGCCGCCCGAACGCGTTGGTCGCAGAGCATATGCACGGTGCAGACCAGCCCCCCCGACGGCGCGATCCGCTGGAAATGGTCGGCCAGTGGGCGGTTGTAGCAGAGATAGAGAGGCAGCTTGCCCGCCTCCAGCGCCGCACCATACTCGGCCAGGGCCAGTTGGGTCTTGCCGGAGCCGGCCGTGCCGGTCACACGAAGCCGATAGGGCTTGAACTCCAGTTGCCGCGCCCAGTGGGCCAAACCGCCGGATATGCGCGTCACCAGCCCCTGCGCCCGGCCGATCAGGGCGCTGACATCGGTTTCCAGTTGCAGGATGTCGCGCAGGAAACGATGCACTTGCCTGGCCACATCATTGATTTCGCCGGGTGGCAGTGTCTTGCCGACGATGCGAGCCAACTGCCCGCCATTGCGGGCATCGACGATACGCTCCGGCGCGATACCGGCGGTCTGGAGCTTCTGGACGGTGTAATCCGGGCAGTAGAAGAGGTAGTCGACGGAGATATCCCCGCAGCCCGGGCGGGTCGACAGCTTGGACTTGATTGCAGCCACATTGCGAGCCATCTGCACAGGCACGCTCTTGCTCTTCTCCGCGTAGCGTTTCACCAGGCCCTGTGGCCCTTCCTCCAGAAAACCGCTTTTCTGCTCGATGAGCAGAAGGGCGCCGGCCCGGTTCACCACCACGAAATCGATCTCGCCATAGATGGCGTAACCTCGCTCCACGTTGGTCCAATGCACCGCGTGATAGATCGTGTAATCGTCGGACAGGGCCTGGGCCAGAGCGCCCAGGGTCTCGATTTCCCTCTGGGCGGCGCCGGTGACGGCATATTCGCGCCAACCATCCGGAACCACGTTTGCCATGGGTCATTCCCTTCGTCTGTAGGTAGCGTGGAGCATAGCAAGCTCTGGAATCGACTGTGCGCCGTGCGAAAATCGGCGTTCTCCGAAAGGCACTTATGACCGCTGCGAAACCCTGCCCCTTCTGTGTACTGGACCCCGCCCGCATCCTGGCCGAGGATGAATTGACCATTGTTTACAAGGATGGCTTCCCGGTTTCACCGGGCCATACCGTCATTATTCCCCGGCGCCATTTCGCCACATTGTTCGAAGCCACGCCGGAGGAACAGCTGGCTCTGTTGGCTGCCCTGGCCCAGGCCAAGAAGATTCTGGACGAACGCCACAAGCCGGATGGTTACAACGTCGGCATCAATCATGGCAAAGCCGGGGGCCAGTCCGTACCTCATCTGCACATCCACCTGATCCCCCGCTATGAGGGAGACAGGGAGGATCCTCGCGGCGGTGTGCGTTGGGTTCTGCCGAGCAAGGCAAAGTATTGGAACTGAATCCGCTCAAGGCTGGACGTAGCGACAGCCGAGCGGGCGCCGGACTCAGCGGCCGAGCTTGAAGCGGCCGACCAGATCGTTCATCTCTCGGGCCAATGCCACCAATTCCTCGCTTACGGCGCGGGTCTCCACGGCATCGCTGGCGGTACGACCCGCCACTTCACTGATATTGTTGACCCGTTGACCCACGCTCTTGGTCAGGTCGCACTGCTGGCGAACCGAATGTGCCATCTGGGCGTTCAGTTCGCGAATGTCCCCCACCTTTTCCACAATGTGGTCCAGTCCGCCGACCGAGTCTTCCAGTTGATGACTGTGTTGGGAGGCGGTGTCTCGGGCTTTCTGCATGACCTGAACCGCGTGACGGGCTTCCTGACGCAACTGGGCGACGATACCTTCGATGTTCTGAGTGGACTGGTGCGACAGGGTGGCCAGTTTGCGCACCTCGTCGGCCACCACGGCGAATCCCCGACCCATCTCTCCCGCCCGGGCTGCTTCGATGGCCGCGTTGAGGGCCAACAGATTGGTCTGTTCGGCGATGCCCTTGATGACATCCAGCACATTGCTGACATCCTGGCTGCGCTGGTCGAGTTCCTCGATCACCTGGGCGGCCTGCTGGATTTCACCCACCAGGGCAAGGATGCCCGAGATGGCTTCCCGCGTAGCCTGTGTGCTCTGGCTGGCATCGCGCTCGGCTTCCACGGAGGCTTCCGCAGTCCGCGCGGCGCTTGTCCCGACCTCCGAGGCGATATTCTTAAGATCGTCGATGGATTGGCCGGTGGCCTCGCTCTCCTGCAACTGCCTGCCAGCCGCCTCGGCAGTCAATTCCGACACCGATGCGACCCGGTCTGCCGCACCTGACAATTTTCCCGAAGTTTCCGCAACCAGCCCCAGACTGGTGCTGAACTTGTCGAGCATGCTGTTGATGGTCAGGGCCAGTGCGCCGATCTCGTCCTTCTTTTCAATGGCAAGCCGGCGTCCGAGGTCCGAATTCCGCTCAATCTCATGCATGGTCTGCTGCATGCCCAACAGGGGAGCCATCACGATCCGCCGTAGCAGAATGATGACCAGCGCGATGCCCACCACGGACAGCACCAGATTCAATCCTGCGACCGTCATCAGACTGTTCTTGAACTCCTTGTCCAGGTCATTCAGGGAATAAGTCGCGCTGACCGCGCCGAGAATCGTGCTTTCCGGCACCTGATGGCAACCCAGGCAATTGGTGCCCAGGTAATTGGAACTTGCGGTAAGGGGCTTGACCACCGTTACAAATCGTCCGATGGCATCCTCGCTGGAGATCGCTACCGTTTCGCCATTGACACCTCGTTCCTCCAGGGCACCCTGGGGTTTCGATTCGTGGGTGCTGATACCGGCCAATTTTCCCGGCGCGTGCACGATGCGGACTTCCCGGACGCCAGGCATGGCCATGAATTTCTTGCGCAGATTTTCGCGCTGATCCATGGTGCCCGTAAGCATCATGGTATTGACTCCGTCAAAGTAGGATTGGGCCAGATCACGCGCTTTCTCCATGCCAACCTCGATGGCCAGTTCTCTTTCATTGCGCGCGGTAAGCAAAGTCGACATCGCCAATGCGGCGATGAAAATCAGGGTAATGGTAATAACAATCTTCGCTTGAACCGACAGAGGGTCTTTTGACATGAAGCGGCTCACGGATAGGTGAAAATTCGCCATACCCACCAAAGTGAGTATTCCGGTATTTCAGTGACCTACTTAACGACCGACACTGTCTAGAACTTTAGTACCAATACCGGCTTGGCAGATTATTTTCCCTGGCATTGGGAGGAACGGGACATCCATCAGGAGATCACTCCCCATGGCCCCTCACTGATAGGCAATTGCTGAAAAGCCTGTGCTTACTGCAAAGTCATCTGCATCGCGTAGGTGCAGAGGGTGATGAGGGGCTGGGGCAGGATGCCGAGGGCGAGCACAGCCACACCGTTCGCGGACAGCAGCGCCTGGATGTCGAAGGCCGGAGTGAAGGACTGGGGCTCAACCTTCGGCGCATCGAAGTAGAGTATTTTCACCACGCGCAGGTAGTAGAAGGCCCCGATCAGGGAGAACATCACCGCCACCACGGCCAGCCAGAGGAAGCCCGCGCCCACCAGGGATTGCAGGATGGAGAGCTTGGCGTAGAAGCCGACGAAGGGTGGAATGCCGGCCATGGAGAACATCAGGATGGCCATGAGGGCGGCGAGCCAGGGATGACGGCTGTTGAGGCCCTTGAAATCGTCCAGGTGCTCGGCTTCGTAGCCGTTCTGGGACAGGTAGACCACCAGGCCGAAACTGCCCAGGCTCATCAGCACATAGGCGATGGCGTAGAACATGGCGGCGGAATAGCCGGCGAAGGTGCCGGACAGAATGCCCAGCAGCAGGAAACCCATGTGGGAAATGGTCGAGTAGGCCAGCATGCGCTTGATGTTTGTCTGCATGATGGCGGCCAGATTGCCGATGGCCAGGGACAGCACGGCCATGATCGCCAACATGCCCTGCCATTCGCCCACCGCGGGATGCAGCCCGTCCACCAGCAGGCGCATGGTGAAGGCGAAGGCGGCCAGTTTGGGCGCGGAGCCGATGAACAAGGTGACGGCGCTGGGGGCGCCCTGGTAGATGTCCGGCACCCACATGTGGAACGGGGCGACGCCGAGCTTGAAGCCCAGACCGGCCACGATGAAGACGATGCCGAAGGCCAGGATCACGTTGTCCTTGACCCCGTCCTGGAGAATGGCCGCCATCCGGGGCAGTTCCAATGTACCGGTGAGGCCGTAGAGCATGGACATGCCGTAGAGCAGCAGGCCGGAGGCCAGTGCGCCCAGCACGAAGTACTTCATGGCCGCCTCGGTGGCCTGCTTGGACTCCCGCTGCAGGGCCACCATGGCGTAGAGGGCCAGGGACAGCAATTCCAGGCCCACATACAGCACCAGAAAATGGTTGGCCGAGATCATGACCATCATGCCCAGCACGGCGAACAGGGCCAACACGAAGAATTCGCCCTTGAACAATCCGCGTTCGCCCAGGTAATTGCGCGAGTAGACCACCGCCGTCATGGCCGCCAGGTAGGCAAACAGTTTGAGCACGTCACCCATGGCGTCGTCGATGAACTGGCCGCCAAAAGTGGTCTGCACCTGGGGTACGCTGGTGAAAGCGGTGATGGCGGCCGCTCCCACCAGTGTGACCAGGGTGAGGCCATAGGAGATGTTGCGGTCCTTGGTCAGCACATCCACCAGGAGAATGGCACAGGCCATGGCCAGGACGAAGATCTCTGGCAGGACGGGAAGGAGGTCGGGAACAGGAAACATCATGGAAGGTTCTTCTCGCTCAATACGCCAGCTTGCTGTGGGCCACGTGTTCCAGCAGGTTGTTCACGGAAGCGTGCATGACCTCGGTGAAGGGTAGCGGATACACGCCCATGCCCAGCACGCAGAGGGCCAGCAGCCCCAGAACCAAGAATTCGCGGGAGTTGATGTCCATCATCCCGGCCACGTGCTCGTTGGCCACCGGACCGAAAACCACCCGCTTGTACATCCACAGGGTGTAGGCGGCGCCGAAGATCAGGGTGGTGGCGGCCAGGAAGGCCCACCAGAAATTCACCTGCACCGCCCCCAGGATCACCATGAATTCGCCGACGAAGCCGGAGGTGGCCGGCAGGCCCGCGTTGGCCATGGCGAACAGCATAAAGAAGGCGGCGAAGCGCGGCATGGTATTGGCCACCCCGCCGTAGTCGGCGATCTGGCGCGAATGGACCCGGTCGTACATGACGCCGACGCAGAGGAACATGGCGGCGGAGATGAAGCCGTGGGAAATCATCTGCACCAGGGCGCCCTCGACGCCGATCTGGTTGCAGGGCATGCCGCCGTCATCCAGATCGTCTCGACCGGCGAGGCACTGATGGAACGCCGCTTGTCGGAGATCCCGACCGACGAATGGAACGACATCCGCGTCGACATCACCCCGCGGGAGTACG
>CAZEOR010000118.1:0-7768 GCA_964513695.1 uncultured Thiobacillus sp. | reverse complement strand
CGGTTTAAGGAGCTGGCTTTCGATTCCCCACTGCTCTGCGGTCTGCCGGTCAAGGTAAAAGAAATCGTTGATGCCGGAGTAGCAGCCCGGCCGCACTTCGGCGATGTCGCCCAGGCGCACGAGCTTGCCTTTGCCTTTCTCCAGAATGGTGAAGAAGATTTCCGGGGCGCGAAGGTATTTGCCACCCCATTTGTTGGCTTCGTAGCGGCCGGTTTTGATGAACGGGCCTGTCTGCGTGCGACGCACAGGCAGGGCGAGCGGTTCCCTGATAGAAGGTGTGGATTCATCGCTGTCTTCCTCGCGGGCAAAGCCTGCCTGCGCCGAGTCTTCGGCAGACAGGCCTTCCTCAAGCAGGTCGCGTTGGGGTCGGACGCAGATGCGCCAGCGGTCGGTGCTCTGGCGTTCGGCGGCGGTTTCCAGCGTCTTGAACGTGGCGGCATCAAGCGCGTCCTCAAACGGGACTTTGAACATGACGAAGCGGGCGGTCCGGTCGAGGCCGGTCTCGCGCCGGTCATCGGGCGGAGCGAGCAGGGCGATGATGGTGTTGACATCGGCCTGGGCAAAGGAGCGTTTCCGTTCGTTATCAAGGATGAACTTGACGTGGCTGTGTTTTAGTAGGAACTCCTGCAGGTCCGCGCCGTAGCCGACGTCCAGCCAGGAGTTTGAGGTGATGAAGCAGAAGCTGCCGCGCTCGGCCAGGAGCGCCAGCCCGTGCAGGTAGAAGTAGATGTAGAGGTCGCTTTTGCCGTCAATCTTGCGGAACGTGGCTGTGCCGGGTTTGTACTGGAAGAATTTCGGATACGCGGCGGCGACGGATTCCTGGAGTTTGGCTTTGTAGGCTTTCTTCTGTTCTTTCCAGCGGTCGGAGGTTTCGCCGCCGAAGTCGTTGGGGTTAAGCGTTGGCGGCGCTATCATTTCCTGCCGGACATAGGGCGGATTGCCGATGACGATGTCAAAGCCGCGCCTTTCGCCCTCAAATATTTCCACAAAGGCGATGTCCCAGACGAACGGGACTTGTTGGGTGGCGGCCAGCGCCTGCAGGGCTTGGTTGATGCGGTCCAGTTCGGCCTGTAGTTCGGCGCGTTCGGCGCGCCAGCGGGTCTGGCGGTGGTGCCATTCTTTTCTTGCCCTGCCGGTGCCAAAGTCCGGCAATTCGCCCTGTTCTCCGTCGGATTCCATCTGCCGGGTGAGCCCGACGATTTGGTTCTGGAGTGCCTGGACCTTCTGTTCAAGAATGTCACGGAAGAGATCTATGTCCTCATGTTTAAGGTCGGCTTCCCGGAGACCGGCTTCGCCCTGGTAGAAGCGGAGTTTCTTGCGCTTGAGCTGGGTGATGCGGCCTTTAAGGGAGGCAGGTATCTCCAGGTGATGCCGGTGGAGTCCAAAGTTGATGCCGCCAATCTCCTGCACGAGGCTGTCACCGCAACGGATTTTGAACGAAAGGTTTGGCAGGAGCGGCCGAAAGCGGAGCTCGGCTGGCTGGAGGTCGGTTTCTACGACAAGTTGCAGCCAGAGACGTAGTTCGGCGATGTGGACGGCCCAGTCCATGACATCCACGCCGTAAAGTTGCTCGCCGATGATGCGGCGCCGGCGTTCAAAGGGGGTTTCTTCCTGGCCAATCTGGACATTGGCTCGGGCTTGTAAGTCGTCCAGGACCAGCAGCATGCCGACGAGAAAAGACCCGCTACCACAGGCCGGGTCGCAAACAGTGATTTCGCGCAGGAGACGATTGAGCTCGGGCCAGAGATTTCCTTCGGCGAGCGCGCGGTCGGCGGCTTCTTTGTCGGCGGGGTCACAGGCAAAGACAGCATCGTAGAGCAGTGGTTTTTTGTCCTCGCCAAGGTGATTGGCAAGGCTATCCACGAGGCTGAGTCGGCACATCAGGTCAATTTCGCTGCGCGGAGTGTAAAAGATGCCGGCAGAGCCGCGCTGGTCGTCCTCGGTGAGACCTTCAAAGGTTATATTGACGAGGGATTCATAGACTTTGCCGATCATTTCGGGGTCAACGGCGACCTCTATGTCCAGCGGGGTAGATTCCGCTATGGTGAAGTTATACCGTTCAAGGAAGCCCGGGCTGGTGTCGCCGAAGAGCGTAGCGAAAAAGTCATCCGGCAGATTTGGCTCGTAAGCGTCGTCAAGCCGGTTGCGGGAAAACAGGCCGCCATTCAGGTATGGAGCCCGGGCAAGTGCATCACGAATAGAGTCTGGAAAGTGCCTGTGGCCACCGTGGAACTTGTTGTTGAACGCCTCAAAGAACAGCACAGACAGCCAGCAGTCAAAAAAACTGTCTTCAGGCTGACCGGAGGTTTTGTAGGCGCGCCAGAAGTCGGCAAGAAATTGCGGGTTGCCTCCAAGCCATCGTTTGCGCTGGATGAAGTAGAGAAAAAGTAGTCGGTTGAGTAGTTGAAGAGCGTAATCATGTGCCCAAATCCTGTCGCCCGTGGCTCTGGCCAGCCGGTCTTGCAGGTCGGCGAAGACCTGCTTGTAGCCAAGGAAGAAGGCTTTCGTGACCGCTTCCACGTCAAAGGCGCGGTTGAGTTTGTCGGTAACGGCGGTGATGAGGGGTTGGCCGGTTAGGCCGAGTTCGTCAAGGCTGAAGGCAAGTTCGCCCAGCCGTTCAATGGTGGTGCGGGCAGCCGTACCGACTTCGTAAGGCAGGGTGCGCAGTTCTATCTTTTCGTCGGGCCGCTCGCGCGCCCAGGTGAAGGCGGTCTGTTTCTGGTCTGCAGTGACATAGCAGAGGAGATGCTCGGCGTGGGCTGGTTTGAGTGCGCGCTGGACAGCCCGGCGGGCGGTGACGCCAGGGAGCCTATTTTCCGGCCAGTCCACGCGAAACACAGGCAGACCGGAAAGCTGCGCTACCGGATGAACTGTTAGGGTGCGGTTCACCGGCGCGCCGATTTCCCGCTGTTGCTGTTGCATGCCGCGGGGAGCACCCCAATGAAGGATTTCACAAAAGAGTCGCCCAAGGTTCTCGGTTAGACGACTGCTGTTGAGTTGGTCGTGGATTCTCTGGAGAACCTCATTCACGGATTTATCTCCTGCTTTGCCGATGGCACCAACCCCATGGAACAGATGAGACGCGGCTCGGCCGGGGGCCGGACTTCTTCGCCGCTAATCTCGCAGAGGTTATCGTCCTGCACACGGCGCCAGACCAGTTCCAGCAGCGCTTCGTCGGTAATCCCCAGACGCATCTGGCGGCTGATTGCTTCCTGAGCGCCGCGTTTGAGTGGATAGTTGTAGAGCAAATCAAGCACAGAGTCCAGTTGCCCCATGGTCTCTTTAGAAAAAAGCGTGGGCTTTGCCTGATGCTGCTCTCGGTAACGCTTGAGTTGATCGTAGAGTCTGCGGCGCACGCTGCGCAGGGAGCCGAGCTGGCCGCCGATGGCGGTCTGCTCCTCGGTGGCGATTTCCACACATCGGGCGACGAGGTCGTGGTGGTTCTCCGTGCGCTCCAGCGGAGGGGTATCGGGAGCGCAGGCAATGGCCCGGAAGATGGTGGACAATGATTGGGAAACCAGTTCTCCGTGCTCATCCAGCCGCACCAGCGCATCCGCACCGTCAGGATAGCGCAGATAGGCAATGACGCCGGGTGGGTGCTGTGCCGGGTCGGCGGTCTCCGGCAGCGCCCGGGTTGCCGAGATGATCGGCGGCAGCGCGGCAGCGGCCTTCTGATCTTCAGCCGAAGCGCTGTTCCAGACCTGGAGCGCCAGGCTGGACAGGTCAATGTCTTCATCGGACTGGTCGTCGTCTAGGACGCCGGATTTCTCAGTGTATAGGTCACGCAGTTTTCTGGCTGCTTCTTCACCGAAGAAGGTCTCGTCGGTACCGATGACTTCCTGGTTTTGCTGCAGGCGGTGGAAGAGTCGCTGGCGAAGGCGAATAATGCGTTCCACACCGTCAGCCGGCAGAAAGGAATAGGCCGTAATGGTGTCATGATTCTGGCCGATGCGGTCAACGCGACCCGCTCGCTGGATCAGACGGATGATGGCCCAGGGAAGGTCAAAGTTCACCACGATGTGGCCGTCCTGAAGGTTCTGGCCTTCGGCAAGCACGTCGGTGGCGACCAGGATGCGCAGTTCAGTTTCCCCGGGGGGCAGCCCACCGTTAGTCCCGGGACTGAAGCGGCGAGCAAGTGCGACCGGGTCAGCGGTCTGGTTGGTAACGACAGCGATATCTTTGACACCGCGCCGGACGAGTTGTTCATAGAGGTAAACGGCAGTATCGGCGAATTGAGTAAAGACCAGCACCTTGTCATCAGGATGCTGCCCTGTGAGAAGTTCGGTTAGCACCGCAAGTTTTGCGTCGTGTTCAGGAGCCCACTTCCCTGCCCTCACCAGGACATCCAGCAGGGCTTGAGCGTCATCCCGGAGCGACTGTTTCAAATCCGGACTGAAAAATCTGGCATCAAGCCAGTCGAAGCGGCTGCTCGCCTGCTGCCTGTAAGATTGGTAGGCTCTTTCCGCTCGGGCTTTATAGTCTTCAAGCGTCAACTTCCGGGGAGCGTCCTGAGCGACTGGCCCTGTGCTGCTGTCGCTGGTCCTTTCGGCGTCGTTTTCCTCAGATACGGCAAACTCCTCGTCGGCATCGCTGATGGCTGTGTCAAGCATAGCAGCGTCCTGGGTGCCGATGGGAACAGGAAGATTGTTGTCAATGGCGTGCAAAGTCACGAGGTTGCGCAGAATGTGTCGGTCCACCGAAAGCAGGAAACTGTAGCCGCTGGATTCAAGCCGTTTGAAGAGATTGGTGCGGCAAAAGCCAATAAGCCGTCGTCCGGCACGATTGAGGTTTTTCAGGATTCGTTGCTCATTCTCGTCAGCCGCGCGCTCGGCATCCGGCACAAGATAACCGGCCATGCCGTAGCGCGGCAGCGATAACTGCTCTATTACCTGCACCACTTCGTCCCGGAAAAGCCGCGCGTACTGGTCTTTGGGATCTTCCTGATTGATGCGGAATTCCAGTCGCTTTGCCCGGCGCACGGGAAAATATGTCGGTTTATCGTTAAGCAGTACGAAGTACCGCTGCCGCTCCTTGTCGAATTTCGCATAGTGCTTGATGATGAACTGGCGAGTGCGGCGTACCAGAAAAAGCCGCATCAGATCGCGCCAGTCATCGGGATATGGGCTCTGGTCAAAGGCTCTCAGTGAATGGGCTTGGAACTGGGCGAAGAAATCAGCCTCAATTATGCCGTGGGTGGCCCATTCCTGAAATAATTTTTCCGGCCGGACGTGCAGGTCCTGGTCCTCATCCACAAACAGCCGGAGTTGATTGCTCAAGTCGGTGAATTGTTTGTTGTAGGGTGTGGCGGTAAGAAGCAGAACGCGGGGCTCATTACGCTGGATATAGTCCCGTATCGCCTGATACCTCTTGCCTTCCCGGTTGCGGAGGTTGTGGCTTTCGTCAATTACCAGGAGGCGAAAACGAGGAGCGTCCTGCGGCTTCAGGTATTCAATAACCTGCCCGAGCGATAAGACACGACCGTTAATTTCGTACTTTTTAAGATACCCATCCCACATGGGAAAAAGCTTGGGCGGACATATTACCAGAGTATTGCTCTGGTCGTCCTCCTGAAGAATTCTTGCGATGGCAGTGGCCATCAGCGTTTTGCCCAGTCCCACCACATCGCCCAGCAGCACGCCTCCTCTCCGGTACAAGTAATGCACGGCAAGCGACACGGCCTTTTCTTGAAAATCCAACAGGGGTGTACCTTTTTCGCTGAAGATGCGCGGAAGGCGAAACTCGCGCTCCCCTTCGCGGGCCTCTTCGCAAAGGTGGTGCGCTATTTTTAGATAGACGAGATAGGGACGAACCAACTCTGTGCGCGCCCAACTGGTCTCAATCATGCCGGCAAGTTCTTCACTCAAATCAATGGCCATTTCGTCGCGCCAGCGGTCATCAAACCAGGTTTGCAGTTTCCGGGCAGCGTCCTGCTCAACGACGTCCACATTGAGTTCACCTTGCTGGGACAGGCCGGCCAGTGTGAGGTTGCTGCTGCCGACAAATCCGATAAGTGGGGTCACCTGATCGCTACGCTGGACGAGGTATATTTTTGCGTGCAAGGGGTAACGAAGGAAGGCTTTTAAGAAAACTTTCCGTGCACGAAGCTGTTCGGCTAATCGGCGCAGGGCTTTCTCGGCTTCTGCCGTGGGCACGCCAAATTCCAGTTGTTCCTTGAAACTTTCTGTAATTCGGTGCTTCAATCGCGCCAGCTTTGGGCCGTCCATCAACTCGCTGCCACGTTTCAGGCCAGCGAGCGCCTTCATCTCTTCTTCCGGTGCTCGGTGCATGCCAATCAGCACTCTGCAGGCGCGGTTTTCCTCTCCGCCTGGCAACTGTTTGACGAAATCAGCCAACTGCCCCCAGCCGCGCAGGTTCAGGTAGCCAACGCAAAATGAGGCGGCCTTGGCTCCCGGCAAGACCCTGCACAAGCCATCCGCCAACGTACGGTTAATGTTGTCGAAAATTTCCGGCATGGTTCATAATTCCAGTGTTTGCAAATCCTTACCGCGCCGCAGCCAGTAGCCGTATCCCAGAGGTGTCCGGCAGACGCCAGTTGCCACACTGACAAGGAGCAACTGGTCCGGTGCTCTCGCACCTGGCTCAGAAAAGTGGTCAGGCCCAACCGCCGCGTGCCTGGAGACTTCGGCGATTGGGAAATCCACCTCGGCCAGGCGTTTGCATTCCTTGGGGATCATACCTCAACGGCTCCTTTGCAGTTGGGATAGTCCGAGCAGCCCCAGAACTGGCGGCCAGCGTTTTTGCCGCTTTTGGCGGTGCGCAAAACGAGTGGTTTGCCGCAGCGGGGGCAGGGTGGAATCTGATCCATCCGATCGGACCGATCGGTCGGATCCAACTGATCGCTCCTTTTCGCCCTAAAGGCCAGCCGCGCCGCCGCCAGTTGTTCGCTGTAACCGCCCTGTTCTACGAAGTTTTGCTCCAGGGCGGAGATTTGCTGATCAAGGAGGAAGTTAGCCTGGTGGATGAGGCAGATGATGGCGTTCGCACGCACCGCGGGGTCCTCGTGTTCCAGCCACGGAGCGTAGAGAGTCCAGCGCTGCTGATCGGTTAGGTTCTTCAGATCGGACGAATCCGACGGATCGGTCGGAGCGGACCGGTCGCATCGTACAACCCTAAGCCGCTTTGGCACCTGGCGCACAGCTTTCGCTTCCGGTGAATCCGGTGCCCATTGGGGAAAGTGGCGCTGGCGAAGAAAGTCCTCGAAATCGAGCAGCAGTTCCTCGAAACTGGCACGGGCAACGTTGAGCAGGCGCAGTTCGGTTTGCGAAGAAGTGGTCGCAGAGCGGCTGGCCTCGGCTATGTTCTGGCGGCCGGAACGGGCCGCCTGTACCATCTGGTCGACCAGGCGAGAACGCGGGTCAACGAACTTCTCGCAAAACCAGTAGGTAGCATCGTAGATCAAGGTGGCCGTTTGAAAACTGGCTGCCTTGCGGTAGCCGCCGCCAGGACGGAGTCTTCTGAATGATCTGTGGGATCGGTCGGATCTCATGGCTTCCCTCCATAGGGTGCCGGCGGTTTTTCCCGCAATTGCATTGGCTGGGTCAAGGCATCCACCGATAAATAGTAGTGGGCCACCTTGGTGACTTCGTGCCAGGGGAAGCGGGCCGGGTCCTTGATCGGCTCCTGGAGCGTAGGATTGGTATCGCAATTGGTAACCACATATAGCCAGTAACAGTCGCGGCGGTCTTCGGCCAGACGGCCGGGTGGTTCAAATTTCATCAGCCCATTACCATCCAGGCTGAAATCATCG
>CAZEOR010000117.1:0-7781 GCA_964513695.1 uncultured Thiobacillus sp. | reverse complement strand
CACCACCTACAACGCCTGCTCGACGGTGCGCTGGAACGGCGGCGTCTCCTTCCCGATCCAGTCCGGCCACGGCTGCATCGGCTGCTCCGAGGACGGCTTCTGGGACAAGGGCGGCTTCTACGACCGGGTCACCGGCATTCAGCAGTTCGGGGTGGAATCCAACGCCGACCAGGTGGGCGGTGCGGTGGTGGGGGTGGTGGGCGCCGCGGTGGTGGCCCATGCGGCGGTTAGCGCCATCAAGCAGAGTCGGACCAAGCAGGCCGACGGAAACGATAAGTGAGGATGACGAACATGGCTGCTTACGAAACCCAAGGATTCAAGCTCGACAACTCCGGCAAGCGCGTGGTGGTGGACCCGGTGACCCGCATCGAGGGCCACATGCGCGTCGAGGTCAATCTCGACGCCAACAACGTGATTCGCAACGCGGTCTCCACCGGCACCATGTGGCGTGGGCTTGAGGTCATTCTCAAGGGCCGCGACCCGCGCGATGCCTGGGCCTTCACCGAGCGCATTTGCGGCGTCTGCACCGGCACCCACGCCCTCACCAGCGTGCGCGCCGTGGAGGACGCTCTGGCCATCAAGATTCCGGAGAACGCCAACAGCATCCGCAACATCATGCAGCTGACGTTGCAGGTGCACGACCACCTGGTGCACTTCTATCACCTGCATGCCCTGGACTGGGTGGACGTGGTGTCCGCCCTGAAAGCCGACCCCAAGAAGACTTCCGAACTGGCCCAGAGCATTTCCTCCTGGCCCCTGTCTTCCCCCGGTTATTTCCGCGACATCCAGAACCGCCTGAAGAAGTTCGTCGAATCCGGCCAGTTGGGCCCGTTCATGAATGGCTACTGGGGCAACCCGGCCTACAAGCTGCCGCCGGAAGCCAACCTGATGGCGGTGACCCACTACCTGGAAGCCCTGGATTTCCAGAAGGAGATCGTCAAGATCCACACCATCTACGGCGGCAAGAATCCCCACCCGAACTGGCTGGTGGGCGGCGTTCCCTGTGCCATCAATGTGCACGACACCGGCGCGGTGGGGGCGATCAACATGGAGCGGCTGAACCTGATCTCCAGCATCATCGACCGCTCCATCGACTTCATCGACAACGTCTACATCCCCGACCTGCTCGCCATCGCCTCCTTCTACAAGGACTGGACCCACGGCGGCGGCCTGTCCTCTAAAAGCGTCATGTCCTACGGCGACATCCCGGACCACGCCAACGACTACACCGCGTCCAACCTCATGCTGCCCCGGGGCGCCATCATCAACGGCGACCTCACCAAGGTGCATGAAGTGGACCTGCGCGACCCGGCCCAGATCCAGGAATTCGTCGATCACTCCTGGTTCAAGTACGAGGGCGGCAACAATGCAGGGAAGGGGTTGCACCCCTGGGACGGCGAAACCGTGCCCCATTACGAGCTGGGCAAGAACGCCAAGGGCACCAGCACCAACATCGAGCAGATCGACGAGGGCGGCAAATACTCCTGGATCAAGGCGCCGCGCTGGCGCGGCCACGCCATGGAAGTGGGCCCCCTGGCCCGCTACATCATCGGCTACGTGCAGAAGAAGCCCGAGTTCAAGGAGCCGGTGGACATGGTCCTGAGCAAGCTGGGCCTGCCCCTGCCGGCCCTGTTCTCCACCCTGGGCCGCACCGCCGCGCGCGGCCTGGAAGCCTCCTGGGCCGCCCACAAGATGCGCTATTTCCAGGACAAGCTCATGGCCAACCTCAAGGCCGGCGACCTGGCGACGGCCAACATCGACAAGTGGGAACCCGCCACCTGGCCCAAGGAAACCAAGGGCGTCGGCTTCACCGAGGCGCCACGCGGCGCCCTGGGCCACTGGATACGGATCAAGGACACGCGCATCGACAACTACCAGTGCGTCGTCCCCACCACCTGGAACGGCAGTCCGCGGGATTCCAAGGGCCAGATCGGCGCCTTCGAGGCCAGTCTGATGAACACCCCGGTGGCCAAGGCCGACCAGCCCCTGGAAATCCTGCGCACCCTGCATTCCTTCGACCCCTGCCTGGCCTGTTCCACCCATGTCATGGCGCCGGACGGGGCGGAGCTGACCAAAGTGCGGGTGCGATGATCGGGCTTGTCATGCGGCGTGGCTTGAGCCGGTCACGACGAATCCCCCCTGTCCCCCCTTTTGCAAAGGGGGGAACCCTTCGGCATAGGGATTCGCGGATTTGCTCCCCCCTTTGGAAAAGGGGGGCTGGGGGGGATTCAACCCACGCTGTCCAACCCTCCGCCGTCTAACCAGGAGAAACACATGCTCTCAGCACAAGACATGCAGGAAGCCGCGGCCCACGGGCGCGCGGTCAAGGCGGTCTACGTTTACGAAGCACCAGTCCGGTTGTGGCACTGGGTCAACGCCCTGGCCATCACCGTGCTGGCCATCACCGGCTGGTTCATCGCCAGCCCGCTGCCCAGCCAGCCCGGCGAGGCCAGCGAGAACTTCCTCATGGGCTACATCCGCTTCGCCCATTTCGCCGCCGGCTATGTCCTGCTGATCGGTTTCCTCGGCCGCATCTACTGGGCCTTCGTCGGCAACCACCACGCCCGCCAGCTGTTCGTGCTGCCGGTCACCAACGGCACCTGGTGGAAGGAAGTGCTGTTCGAGCTGCGCTGGTATCTGTTCCTGGAGCGCGATCCGAAGAAATACGTCGGCCACAACCCTCTGGCCCAGTTCTCCATGTTCATCCTGTTCCTCACCACAGCAGTGTTCATGATGGTCACGGGCTTTGCCCTGTACGGCGAAGGTGCCCAGGAAGGCAGTTGGTCCCACACCCTGTTCACCTCCTGGGTCATCCCCCTGTTCGGCCAGAGCCAGGACGTGCACACCTGGCACCACGTGGGCCTGTGGGTGATCGTGCTATTCGTGCTGCTGCACATCTACGCCGCCCTGCGGGAAGACATCATGTCGCGCCAGAGCCTGGTGTCCACCATGCTGTCCGGATGGCGCATGTTCAAGGATGACAAGCCATGAATGGCACCGTCGTGGACAGCCTGGACTACCGCTGCGACATCCTGGTGCTGGGCATCGGCAACCTGCTCTGGGCCGACGAAGGCTTCGGCATCCGCGCCCTGGAACGCCTGCACGCCGACTGGCGCTTCCGCCCCGGCGTGCGGCTGCTGGACGGCGGCACCCAGGGCCTCTATCTCCTGCCCTACGTGGAAGGCTGCCGCAAGCTGCTGATCCTGGACGCGGTGGATTACGGCCTGGAACCGGGCACCCTCAAGGTGGTGCGAGACGAAGAAGTGCCAGCCTTCATGGGCGTCAAGAAGATGAGCCTGCACCAGACCGGTTTCCAGGAAGTGCTGTCGGTGGCCAGGCTGCGCGGCTGGAACCCGGAAGGCGTGACCCTGATCGGCTGCCAGCCGGAAACCCTGGAGGATTACGGCGGCAGCCTTTCCGATACGGTGAAGGCGCGCATGCCTGAGGCGTTGGATATCGCCTTGGACACCCTGTACGGTTGGCTGGCCAGGCCCGAGCGCCGCGCTTCACCGCCCGATGGTTCGGAACGCATCACCCTGGACAGCCTGGATATGGGTCTCTACGAAGGCCAGCGGCCTAGTGCGGAGATGGCTTGCCGCATGGGCGACGGGCGGTTTCTTGAGGTGGCGGGATGATGGACGTTGTCGAAATCCCCCCCCGCCCCCCTTTAGGAAAGGGGGGAGAACACCCATCACCCTATGCCGAAGGGTTCCTCCCTTTTGCAAAGGGAGGACAGGAGGGATTTGACGCCGTCACTCAACCTGAAGTCGGCAAAATCCCCCCCAGCCCCCATTTTTCAAAGGGGGGAGAACAACAAGCCGTTTTCGAAGGGTTCCTCCCTTTGAAAAAGGGAGGACAGGAGGGATTCAACCCAGCCTGGGGTACCCCATGTGCCTAGGCCTCCCCATGCAAGTCATCGACTGCCACGGCTACGTCGCCCGCTGCCACGGACGCGGCGGCCAACGCCGGATCGACCTGGCCCTGGTGGGCGAACAGGAGCCAGGCACCTGGCTGCTGTGTTTCATCGATGCCGCCCGGGAAGTCATCGACGCCGAGTCCGCAGCCCGCATCGATGCCGCCCTGGATGGGCTGGAAGCCGTCATGGCCGGCGAAACTGACATCTCTGCCCATTTCGCAGACTTGTTCGAGCGCCCCCCCGAATTGCCCCCTCATCTGAGAGGAATCACGCCATGACCCCGCACGCCATGACCCCGCAACATCCCACCATCCATCCACTTATCGCTCGCCTGGTCGACGAATTCGGCTATCCCCAGCTCGATGCCGGCAACCTGGAAGCCTGGAGCGCCGCCCCGGGCGATGCCGTCCTGTTCTGCGCCGGCGACCCGGTCCAGTACCCGGAATGCCTGGACGTGGCCGTGGTGCTGCCGGAAATCCTGCGCGCCTTTCCCGGACGCTTCCGGGCCGGTATCGCCGCAAGCGAGCTGGAGCCCGCCATGCAGGCCCGCTACGGCTTCAACCGCTGGCCCACCCTGGTCTTCCTGCGCGGCGGCTCTTATGTGGGGGTGATTTCCGGCATCCAGGACTGGTCTGTCTACCTTGGCCGCATCAACGAAATGCTGACCGCTCCCGCTCAGCGGCCGCCGTCCATCGGTATCCCGGTCAGTTCCCCATCCGCCGCTCACACCTGCCACTGAGGATCACGCCATGCAAGCCTTCCCTATCCCCGTCGTCGCGTTTGGCGAAACCCGTGGTCCCGGTTCCCAGCAGGAGGACGAAGCCCTGGACTACCTGTCCATGCCTCACGACATGCGCACCTACCGGCCGCCGATCCTGCCGGAGCCGGAAGAAGTGCGCGAGCGCACCGATGTCCGCGTCTGGCTGGGGCACCTGCTCGAAGCCGTGAGGAATTGGCGCGCCGACGAGGGCACGGTGAGCCTGGACATGAGCGGTTTGAGCGAAGCCGACCGCGCGCTGATCGACCAGGTCCTGGGCGAAGGCGAGGTGGGCGCCCAGGTGACGGGGGAATCCGGCACCCTGTTCATCCAGGAAAGCGTGTTCGCCGGAGTCTGGCGCCTGCGCGGCCGGGATCGGGAGGGCCATGCCTTCGCCGACCGGGTGGAAGTGGGCGATGTGCCCGCCGCGGTGCGTCTGGCGGCCCGGGACGGGCTGGCCGCTCCGCTTCAGTACGAGCTTTCTGCCGGTGTCATCAACGCGCCTGCCCTGGTGGCCGAGATCGCCGAGCAGGTGGCGCGGCCCAACGCCGCCACCCATGTGATCAACCTTTCCCTGCTGCCTTTCAGCCCCGAGGACGCCGCCTGGCTGGACCAGTGCCTGGGCCGGGGCCGGGTCACCCTGCTGTCGCGGGGCTACGGCAACTGCCGCGTCACCGCCACCGGCGTGACTCGGGTCTGGTGGGTGCAGTACTTCAATTCCCAGGATGCCCTCATCCTCAACACCCTGGAAGTGACCGACGTGCCCGAGGTGGCCCGCGCCGCCATCGAGGATCTGGAGGACAGCGCTGAACGCCTCACCGAAGTCCTGGAGTGGATCGGCTGAGGTTATCCCCCCTCTGACAAAGGGGGAGACAAAACCCGCCATCCGGGGCGATGATGTTGCAGTGCAAACTAACTGATTACCCGCCCCATCCATGTCCACTTTCGAAGGCTCCTACCTCGGCGATGCCAGCCGCCTTCCACCAGATGCCCGGCTGGAATGCAAGATCTGCTGGCATGTCTACGACCCCGCCGAGGGCGACCCGGTCTGGCAGGTTCCGCCCGGCACGCCCTTCGCCGAGCTGCCGCCCCATTGGCGCTGCCCGAATTGCGACGGCGCCAGGGAACAATTCATGGTGCTGGATCATGAGTGACGCCATGAACGCCCCCGACCTCCTGGACAATCCGGCCGGCCAGCTGGAATCCGTCTTCAAACGCATCGCCGCCACCCGCATGGCCGGCGTCGGCATCCTCAACCCGGCCCTGGAAGTGGAGGCGGTCGGCTTCCGGCGCTGGGGCAACGAGTGGGTGGGCGTGCTCATCACGCCCTGGTTCATGAACCTCATCTGCCTGCCCAGCCCCGCTTCCACCTGGGACGGCCTGTCCAGCGGCACCAAACGGAACCGCGAGCTACCATCCGGCAGTTACGAATTCCTCACGGCCCAGGAGGATGAATTGGGTCCCTACCTGACGAGCTCGCTGTTCTCGCCCATGTTCGATTTCCCGGATATGGAGCGGGCACGGGAAGTGGCGGCGGCGACCCTGGCGGAAGTCTTTACCCCCGCCGCATCGGAGACGCTTCCCGAGGCTGCCCCGGTGCAGCCCTCTCCCCAGCCGGTGGGCTTGGTGGCCAAACTGGAGCAGCCGGTGAGCCGGCGTGGCTTCTTCGGTGCCTTCTTGCGTCCCGGAGGGAAGACTTGAGTTCCAGCCTGGAAGGCCGCATCGATATCCGATTGACCCGGAGCGCCGACGCGGTCACCTGCGTGGATATCCGTTCCTCCCGGCCCCAGCTCGCCCAGAAGCTCATGGCCGGACGAACTCCCGAAGAAGCGGCCGACCTGGCCGGCCTCATCTTCAGCCTCTGCGGCAAGGCCCAGAAAGTGGCCGCCCAGTCCGCTTGCGAGGCGGCGCGGGGCCAGACCTCCGGCCAGGATGTGCTTAAACAGCGTGAACGCGGCGTCCTGATGGAACTGGCCCAGGAACACGCCTGGCGCCTGCTGTTGAACTGGCCGGAACAGGCCGGGCGCGCTCCTGACATGGCGAGCCTGCTGGTGCTGCGCCAGAAAGCCAAAGATCCGCTTGCTTTCGCCGATGCCCTGGAAAACCTGCTGGGCGCCATTCTCTTGGGCGAATCGCCTGTTTTATGGCTGACCCGCGACCTGACCGGCTTCGACCTCTGGCGCCGGGAGGGCCGTACTCTGGTGGCGAAGTTGTTCGCCGACCTGGGCGACGGGCCGGACACGGGCATCTGCCGCTGTGCCCTGCTGCCGCCCCTTGCCATGCTGGAGGTAGGGCTGGCCGCCGACCTGGCCCGGCGCGCCCTGGCCGATCCCACCTTTTGCGCCGCGCCCCTGTGGAACGGCGAGGCCGCCGAGACCGGCGCCCTGGCCCGCATCGCCGACCACCCCATGCTGGCCGCCTGGATCGCCCGACGCGGGCGCGGCGTCGGCGCCCGTTTGCTGGCCCGCCTGCTGGAACTGGCCGAGCTGCCCCGACGCCTGCGTGCCGAGCCTGACCCGGTCGGCTGCTCCGAGGTGATCCGCGAGGTGGTCCGCGCCTGGCCCTTGGAGGAAAATGCCGGCATGGCCGGCGTGGAAACCTCCCGCGGCCTCCTGATCCACGTGGTCCGGCTGAAGGAGGGCAAGATCGCGGATTACCGCATCGTCGCGCCTACAGAATGGAATTTTCACCCCGCCGGCCCCCTGGCCCAGGCTCTGGCCGGCCTGCGTACCGGCCCCGGCCTGGAATCGGCGGCCCGGCTGGTGTCCCAGTCCCTGGACCCCTGCGTCGCCTATGGAGTCGAGTTGTTGGAGCAATGAATTGTTGGGAAATGACTAGCGATGCATGAAATGTCTCTTGCCGAAGGCATCCTCCAGATCGTCGAGGACACCGCCGCCCAACAGGGCTTCAAGCGGGTCACCGAGGTGCGCCTGGAAATCGGCGCCCTCTCCGGTGTGGAAGTGGAAGCCCTGAGCTTCTGCCTGGACGTGGTGCTGAAAGGCAGCGTTGCCGACGGTGCCCGCGTGGAACTGGAGCACCTGCCCGGCCAGGGCTGGTGCCTGGCCTGCGGCGAGACGGTGGAAATCACCGCCCTCTATGACGCCTGCC
>CAZEOR010000116.1:0-7792 GCA_964513695.1 uncultured Thiobacillus sp. | reverse complement strand
GAAGGTCAGCGAACTGCGCGAGCGCTGCTTTCGGCTCATGGCGAACGAGGCCGATCTGCCCGATGCCTATACGGCCTGGGGGATGGTGTGTCGGCGGCTGCGAGAGCGCATCCCGATCTACCACAACGGGCGATTTCATGCGCCGGCGCCACTCCACCCTCTCATTGAGCAGGCCGTGCGCAACCTGGGCGGATGGGGGGTGCTCTCCGCGAGCGAGGAAGCCGTTGCAGATCGGGCGCGGTTTATAGATGCCTATGAGCGCCTCCTTAGCCGCGAGCGGCAGCGGTTTATGGAACTGCCCGCTGTGCGTGAGGCGCGAAGGGCCTTGGCTGAATGTAAACAACCCAAGCAGATCGAGGAGAACAATGGATACGGAAAATGAAGCGCCGCTTACGCCATGGTATGCCGTGGAACACACGGCGGAGGGATATGTGCTCTGCCCGGATTGCCGGGCGGTGATGCTGGACATGACGACGGATGAAGACGGGGACGATCTGGACGTCTACTGGTGCCCGCGCTGTGGGGAGACGCTGTTCGTGGATGCTATGTCCTGGATGTCGGATGGAGATGGCCCCATTGAGGCGAGCGGCGCGGAAGGATGAGAACCATGACCAGATCGCCGAGGCCTTTCGCGCCCTGGGCTGGCAGGTCATCGAGGCTTATCAGTTTGCCCAATTCTGCCCGGGCTTTCCGGACATCATCGCCATCAAGGATGGCGTGGTGCGATTCGTCGAAGTCAAGACCCCTGTTGGGCGCTTGACGAAGACGGAAAAGGCATTTCTGGACAGGTTCCCGCAGATTGTTCGGGTTGTTCGGAGCGTAGACGACGTACTGGAGATGAGATGAGCGAGATAGTCGTCGCGACGTTCTTGCTGGGGTTTGGCTTGGGCGGATTGAATGCGAGGAAGGGGACGGGCCTCCAGGCCGCAGATAGGCAAGGGCATATGGGGCGGATATGGGATCGCCGCAAGCCGTGGCCCGGCGATCACACGGCACAGGGCCGAATTGCGTCCGCCCGATGGGAGTATAGCAGGGAATGGGCGAGGGGGCAAATGAGCATGGGCGTATGCAGGGCCATTGCCTTGCGATACGGCGGGAATGTTGAGGAGGGTAGAGAAAATGCGGGGATTTGATGACCCATATGGCCTATTGGCCAGCAGTATAATCATAGCGGCGCACTCCGATTTGACATGTCGTGGGTTTCCCAAGAGGGGAGGGGTTTGTGTAATGCACAATAACCTTTTCCCGGATTGTCTTACTTGCCAATTGGATGCGATAGAGTTCTTTCTAGGGGGTGAGGCCTCGAACTTGGCGGATCATTTCTGCCAAGACAGCGCCTGGATTCCGTGGGCGGTGAATAAAATCATTGAAGAACGGTTTGGAGGGCTAGCGGAAGGGATGGAGATAACGGAAGAGCAACTGCACGACCTGTTGGTGGACGGCATTCAATGGCTAGCGCTGCAAAATGAGGAAACCTCGTTGGCTCTGGCCAGGACGCTCAAGAAAATTATCGTAACGGCCATGGATGGAAGGCATGAAGAAGAGAAATCTGCATTGACAGAGGAGAGAGTTAGCAATGGGTAGCCTGCTCGACCTCGTTCGAGAGGACATTCGGTTGGGCCAGATGGTTTCGCTTTGCCGCGCCTGCCACGAGCGAGCCAATGGCCGTCGCGAGATGTATGAAAGTTATCTGCGCTCCCTCTATGAGGGGGATGGCGCGATACGAAGGGAGGATAAAAAATGAAAATTGTCTGTCGTCAAGAGAATCTTGCCAAAGGGCTTTCCATCGTAGGGCGAGCGGTAGCCACGCGGAGCGCCCTGCCCGTGCTCTCGAACATTCTTCTGGCCACCGACGAATCGCGCCTGAAACTTTCGGCCACCAACCTAGAGATCAGCGTGAACTGCTGGGTGGGCGCCGATGTCAAGGAAGAGGGGGCCATCACCGTGCCGGCCCGCCTGCTCACCAATTTCGTGAATTCCCTGCCGCCGGAACCCATCGAACTCAACCTCATCGCGCGCACGCAGACGCTCAACCTCCGCTGTGGCCGCTATGAGGCGAACATCAAAGGGATTGACGCCCAAGAATTCCCGCTCATCCTCGTGCCCGAGGAAGATAAGGCCGCTTCTTTTGCTACGGCGGACCTCGCCAAGATGATTGACTGCGTTGTGTTTGCCGCCGCTACAGACGAAAGCCGCCCCGTGCTGACGGGCGTCTATACCGAACTCACGCCCCAAGGAGTTACCCTTGCCGCCGCCGACAGTTATCGCCTTTCCGTAATCTCTTCCACCATCCCCCAAGCGCCCCCCGAACGTGTGAGCATTATCATCCCGGCGCGCGCCTTGCAAGAGTTGCGCCGCATCAGCGGCGAAGCGGAATCCGTCACAATGCTCGTTTCTTCCACGCGCAACCAGGTCTTTTTCCGCATGCCGGAGGTCGAGTTGATCTCCCAACTGGTCGAAGGCACCTTCCCAGATTACCGTCAGATCATCCCGACCACCCACAATACGCGTGTGGTAGCCACTACCGCCGACCTTCTGCCAGCCCTGCGGATGGCTTCCATCTTTGCGCGCGATGCGGCGAATATCGTGCGCCTACAGGCCATCCCCAACGATGGTGGCGTGGGCCGGCTGATCGTCTCCGCCACTTCGGCAGAGCACGGTGATAACGTCAGCGAACTGGATGTAACCGTCGATGGCCAACCCATCGAAATCGCTTTCAATGTGCGCTATTTGTTAGATGCCCTTGAGGTGATTGATACAGCGCAGGTGGCCTTAGAGACGCGCGACCCCACCAGCCCAGGGGTCATCAAGCCGGTGGGCGGGCCAGATTTCGTGCACATCATTATGCCGATGCATATCTTTGGCGCATAGGCGCTACTAGAGGCGGATGAGCGGGCCTTTCACGCCCTCTATGGGGATTACTGCCTCATCGTGTGGGATGTGGAGGGGGTAGAAAAGATCAGCGCCCAGGATGTGTATCATCCTGGGCGCTGACGGTTATTCTGACAGTATCCGTTTACGCACATAAGCGGATACTGTCATCCCCTCCGCCTCGGCCATCATCCGCACGATGGCCACTTCGGAGGGAGACAGGCGGATGTTGAGTTGCTCCGTTCGCTCTTCCCCTTGCGAGGGAGGAGCAAGGACATCGAGGAGCGCGAGGCGCTCCTCATCCGTCCAGTTGGCCTCAGGGTCGCAGAGGGCCAACTGAAGGATGGTTCTGTAGCGCAGGGTGGCAGCAGCCGGCGGTGCGCTGAGGGCCTTCAGGGCCTCGCCCTGCAGGCTCGGCGCGCGCAAGGCAAGAAGTTTCAATGCGTCACGGACGTCCATCCTTCCTCCTCTTTGCCGGGGCCTCACCACCGACCCCGGCGGGGGCTGCTGTGGTTACTCCCAGCCCAGTAGGGCTTCCCCTAGGGCGCCCAGCAGGGCGCCCAGGGCATCCCACCGGGTGTCCGCCGCCTCCCACGTGGCCACCGCGCACGCGATACCGTGCGCGGCGCGCAGGAGGTGGGCGGGCGTGTCCCACCGCGGGCGCCCACGGTCATCCGCGGGCGCCAGGTACACGCCTACGTCGTCCAGGGCGAGGTCCGCCGGGACCTCGTAGCCGATCTCACGGCACTGGGCCGTGATGTCGGCCAGGGCCTCCTCCCGCGTGCCCCAAAATGGCACGGGGTCGTTACCACCGATCCGGTCGTCGTGCAGAATCCAAAGTTGCCGCTCCATCGCAAACCTCCCGAAAAATATTTTTTGCCGGGGCCTGACCCCCTGCCCCGGCGTGGGGCTGTCAGGGTTTAGTACACCTCGGACATCGGGTTGTGCGGTGCGATGTCGATCGCATCGCCGCTCTCCAGCAGTTGATGAATCAACGTGCTAGCCTCGGCCATCGTTAGTCTGCCCGGCTGCCAGTTACTGTGACCGAGACCGGCCATCAGGTCCTTCAGGTACGCGATCTGCCGCGGTGTCGCCGGGGCCGTCAGCCGCCGCCGCTCGGCCTCCTCGGCCGCCCGTTGCCGCTCCGCCTCGCGCTGTTGCCGTTGCCGTTCGGCCTCCTGCCGCTGCCGCTCGCGGCCAGCCGCGAAGCGGGCTTCCAGTGCCTGGGCCTGCTCGAGGGTGACCTCCCAGGCCCTATAGCATTGGATATACCGTCGGCCCGGGAGGGCCTTGACGGCTGCGAGCATCTCACCGAACGTCCCGCCCTCCAGGATGGTGGTGTAGTGACCACCCCCTGGCTTCCTAACCCGAAGGTTGATTCGATCTGTCATAGTTCCCTCCTCTCATTTTCTACACATAGTATAGCATATTCTATACGTTTTGTCAAGGGGTTTCGGGGCCAATTTTCAGGGAAAATTTTGGAATTTACGGAAGTTGCAAAGGCCTGCTCAACCTTGTTGACTTGCAGTTTATAAAATGATACTATTCCTGTAGGAATTACAGGAGTTATCCCATAGCGGGTTAGCGGCATATGTCCGATACTTCTCCAGAATGGCTGTCCATCCAGCGCGAGGCCGTCCTTTCTATCCTCGACAGCCTCACTCCCCGCCAACGTGAGGCCGTCCTCCTCCGCCTCGATGGGCTATCCCAGCGCGAGATCGCCCAGAAAATGGGCATAAGCCCCCGTGCAGTGCGCCGTCTTGTGCAAAGAGCGCGCCGAAATGTTCCTCTTTTTGCTCTCAAATGACTATAGATAGCAGAGGGGAAGTAATGTCTACCGCTTCGCGCTGCGAGATTTGCGAGCGGCCCGTCACGAACGACCATTTTTTCTGTGCCGAATGCCGGCGGATATACGGCCTCACGGGAAGAATGGGCACGTGGCCGGCCTGGGCACAGCAACTCTACCGAGACGCCCAGCGTGAGCGGCGCTCCGAACGCCGTTGGCAGCACTTCGTGGTGCGCAGCAGAGACGAGGATGAGTTGGAAGAGATAGACGAGGGGCGGTTGATCCTGTGATGACCACCGAGCAGCGCGATGTGTGGAGGCGGGTGATCGAACGGGATGGCGGGCGTTGCCTCCTGTGTGGCCGGTCCGGTTCGGAGGTGCACCACATCATCAGCCGCCGCTATCGCAGCGCATGGGATGTGCGCAATATGTGCGTCCTCTGCCGCGCATGCCACAGCCGGGCGCACGGCAAGCGGATGCGAGGTGCCCTACTCGCGGAGATGGTGCGGCGGTATGGTTACGATTACAGCGATCCGCCGTGGGCCGGGTTACTCGCGGCTTATGGCGAGGGAATATGACGGATAGCCCATCCATTTGGCGCAATCGGATCGTAGGATATGGCGAGCAGCCGGCCTCGCAGTTCCTGGCCAATCCCAACAACTGGCGCATTCACCCACAGGCACAACGCGAGGCCCTGCGCGGGGCACTCAATGAGGTAGGCTGGGTGCAGGCGGTGATCGTCAATCGCCGCACGGGATATTTGGTGGATGGCCACGAGCGGGTTTGGCAGGCTCTGCAGAATGGCGATGCATTGGTGCCCTATATCGAGGTGGATTTATCACCCGAGGAAGAGGCCTACGTCCTGGCCACATTCGACCCCATTGGGGCAATGGCACAGGCGGATGCAGAAGCATTGGGGGCCTTGCTGCAAGAGGTGCACGCAGAAGAGGCCGGCATCTTGGCCCTTTTGGAGGAACTATCTGCAAGAACGTTAGGTGGGCCTCCGCCCAACGACCAGGGGAATAGCCCGCCACCAGAGGACGGTGAGGGGATCATCTGCCCCAATTGTGGCTATAGGATCGGGTGAGGACATGACCGCCCCAGAAAGTGCCGCAAGCAAACGGAAAATGAAAGGCCTCGAGCGCGAGCAGGCGGCCCTCGAACTGCGTAAGGCGGGCGCCACATACCGGGCTATCGGCGAGGCGTTGGGGATTACGCCCGTCGGCGCCTACAAAGCCGTTATGCGCGCTATCGCCAAACTCAATGCGAAGGTGCTCGAGGAGGCAGAGGCCGTGCGCCGCTTGGAGTTGGAGCGGCTTGACGATCTTCTCCTGGCCATGTGGCCCCAGGCTAAAAAGGGCAATCAAGGCGCGGTGGATCGTGTGCTGCGCATTATGGAGCGGCGGGCACGGCTCCTGGGACTGGATGTGCCCGTAAAGCAGGAGTTGGATGTCGGCGATGCTCTTGCACGAATCCTGGAAAGACTTGCTGCTTCGAGCAGTCCAGCAGACGACTGACGCCGTGGCGTTTGCGCGCGCTTGGTTGCAGTGGGAACCGCATGAGGGGCAGCAGCGGTGGCTGCTGGCGCCGGAGCGACCGACCGCTGTCCTCGTCACGGGCAGGAGGTACGGAAAGTCGGAGTGTGCCGCTGTACAGGCTCTCTACTATGCCGTATTTCGACCCAAAACCCGGCAGGGCATTGTGTCTGTCACGCTCGACCAGGCGCGGCTCTCGTTCGACGTGGCCTTGATGATGTGCCAACGGCAACCGCTGCTGGCTGCCCTGGTGGACAAGGTGCGCGAGACGCCCTTCCCAACGATCCGCTTCAAACACGGATCAGAGATCGTCGTGCGCACGGCGGCGCGGGAGGGCATTTACCTGCGTGGCCACAAGTTCCATCGGGTGATCGTGGATGAGGCCGACTATCTCTCGGAGCGCATCATTGACGAGGTTATTCGCATGACGCTGGCCGATGTCGGCGGCCAGTTGGTGCTCATCTCGACACCACGAGCACGGCGAGGGCTGGTCTACCGCGAGTTGCAGCGCGGGCTGGCAGGCGACCCGCAGGTATATGCCCAGACCGGCAGCACGTTTGAGAACCCGAATGTCGATCACGCCTACATCGAGGGCCTGCGCGAGCGCATGACCCAGTCGGCCTGGATGCGCGAGGTGGAGGGCATCTACGCGGATGACGATGCCGCCGTGTTCCGCTGGGAGGACATCCAGGCGGCCTATGAGGGGGCGGATTGGGCCTTGCCCATCGAGCCGGACACCAAGCGGCGTTGGGTGTGCGGCGCAGACCTGGCAAAGAGCGAGGACTGGACGGTGATCACTGTGCTAGATGCGACAACCAAACCCTATCGCCTGGCCTATTTTGAACGCTTCCAACGGGTGCCCTGGCCGGCGGTCGAGGCACGATTGCGTGCCGTAGCAGGGCGATATGGGCTACGGCCCAACGAGATGGTCATTGACGCGACGGGTGTGGGCGCAGCCGTGCTGGATGCCGTGCGCGATATTGCCACGGGGTACGTCTTCACGGCGCGGTCGAAGGTGGACCTCATCAGCGGGCTGCAATTAGCCCTGGAGCGCCGCCATCTGCGGTTCCCGTTCATCCGCGAACTGGTGGATGAACTGCAAGCCTACGAGTGGAAAGACGAAGACCTCGCGACGGACTGCGTCATGTCGCTCGCCCTGGCCTGCTGGGCAGCGGACATCGGGAGCCGCGTGGTGGAGTTCGCACCGAGCATTTGGGGGTGAGCGTGACACTCTATCCATTGACAGACATCCTTTCGTGGCAGATGGAAGAAGCCTTCGTGGTCGAGGAGTTGCAACGCGCCGAGCGCTTCCGCCAGGCCTGGGATACCTATCACGGGCGCTTCCCGCAGTCGCTCCGCGTGCGGCCCGATCAGCCCAATGACAATGTTATCGTCAACTTCGTGCGCGCCATTGTGGACAAGGGCGTCTCGTTCCTGTTTGGGAGTGAGGTGGGCTTCGAACTGGACGAAACGCAGCAAACGCCAGAAGAGGACTGGCTGCAGGCGTGCTGGGAGGCGAACCGCAAAATGACCCTCCTGCACAAATTGGCCCTGAACGGCGCGGTATGCGGCCATGCGTTTGTGAAGATCATCGAGGGCCA
>CAZEOR010000115.1:0-7795 GCA_964513695.1 uncultured Thiobacillus sp. | reverse complement strand
AGCCGTGATCTTCCGCGAGAATCACCGCCACGGGCACGTCGGGCGTGCCGGGGTCCAGATCCCGCGCGATGGTTCCGAATGCATCGACCGCCCGGGCGACCGCCCTGGGGCCTTCCGGTCCGAAGTGCATCATGCCGCCCTCGATCCGCATGGCCCGCGCTCCGGCCAGCCAGGAAACCCAGAGGTGCCTGGTATACAGCGAGGGATCCAGATCGGGTACGCATCCGTAAATCACGCCCCACCACAGGGACAGGTCGATCCCCCAGGATTTTCCAAACTGTCGGGCCGCGCCCCGGGCAAAGGCAATGGCCGTCTGCAGGTCCTCGATATCGTCGTTGGACCGTTCCACGATAATGGTGTCCACCCCGTGCCTGGCATAGTCGTGGGCGCTGCGGGCGTAACCGACCATGCCCCAGACCTTCAGTTCCGGGTGTTCCCGGACGCTCATCATAGCCTCGGCCAGGTAGCGGTTCCACAGCTGTTTCGCCGCCGCGTGGGTACGGGGCTTTTCCCGAAGAAGTCGGGCGGAAAATCCCACGCCCGCCGAATCGTCCTCCATGAACATCTGCGCCGTGGGTCCATCCGCCGGATACCGCTGTACCAGATCAAGCAGACGGGAGAACGGTGGGACGGGCCGCCCGAAACGAGAAAAGAACCACGCCCTGGTTTCCGGATGGGCGTAGAGCTGCGGAATGCACCGCAGTCCCCGGGCGGCAGCCCGCTCAAAATGGGCATCCGGCGCGTCCGTCGGGATTTCCACGCCCCAGCACCATCCGCGTTCCCGCAGCCAATCCAGGAAAGGCTCAGTTCCCTCCGCGGGATCCAGGTCCCACACAATCCGCATGAACGACGAACCGGACATATCACGCCCCCGGGCCGGAGTTTCCCCGTAAGCCAAAACTGAAAGCAGCGCCACACATGCCGTAAGCGCGTAAAAGAGCTGATTCATGATTCATTCCTGTGCGTATGGCCCGTATCCGGCAAGCCGGCGGCTTCGAGCAGTTTGCCGGTTGAACCCACCGAAATATCTCCGTGGATGACCCCTTTGTGGCCGCGCAGCTGACGGGCCAGTTGTTCGATATCCTTCGCTCTGCCGCGAATCAGAATCACTTCCACGCACAGGTCTTCGTTAAGGTGCACGTGGGTGGTGGCCAGGATCTGCTCATGGTACCGGTGCTGCAGGTGCACCAGTTCATGGGCCAGGTTGTGGGCCTCGTGGTTGTATACCAGGGTAATGCTGCCCACCGCTTCCTCATTCCGTTTCCACCCTTCTTCGACCAGATGTTTGCGGATGAGCCCGCGGATAAATTCGGACCGGTTGTTCAGCCTCGCCTGTTCAGTGAGCTGATCCAGCGTGTCAAGCAGATCCTGTTCCAGCGTGATGCTGATTCGCGTGAGTGGGTTCATCTGGCAGTCTCCCGGCCGGTCTGGCTGCGTGTCCCGTTCCGCCACGGACCGAAACTATGATACCATTATGGCCTATAAGTTCGTGAATGGCATGAAAATGCGGGCACGGAGCGATTGTAAACACGCTGCTGAAAACGCCGATGGGAAAGACATTCCGGAACGTGCGCGACACCTGGGATATATGTACTACGTAGTAGTCGCGGCACTGGCTGCGGTCGCGTCGGTTCCCTGGGCGTGGGATCTGGCCTGCCGGCAGAACCGGCCGGATGATCATCCTCTTTGGACCTGGACGAAAGCCCATCACCGCGTGATGCCGGTAGGCGCGCGCCCCATGTTGACCGGTCCGCAGTGCTTTGCGGGTAACCGGGCCAACATGCATATCTGGCACGGCTTCCAGGAGATGGTACTGCTTCGTCCGTGTGATCCTTCTATATTGTGTTTCAGAGCGAAACTGAGTCCCGGGGCCGCGCTGGTGGTGTTTCTGGATCGAACCCGACCCATACCCCGTCCGGATGATCCCCCGCAGCTGGCTGTCAGGCTGTCCTCCAATCCCCAGACGCCTTCCGCCTGGCTTATGGTCGATGGGGAAGGGCGGTTTTCGGAAAAACAGATTTTTTCCCTGAAGAGTGAGTTAACAGAGAGGTGTTGGATCCCTTTTTCGCTGTGCTTTACCGGAGATGGAATTACCCTGTACCAGGAGGACACGCCGGTGTCCAATATTTCCCGGCCTTTGTCCGGGCCTCGCCATTTCGCGTTCAGGGGATCCTTTTCCGGTTATTTCTGCGCGGTGGATGATATCAATATCTGGGATCGGGAAGGCAATCACCTTTTATCTGAGTCCTTCGACCGCCGGGACCTGTTTATTTTTTCCTGGCCGTTATGTTTTTTGATTTTTTTCCTGCCCGGTGTCGGCGTACTGTACTTTATTTGTCGATGTGCGGCCTGGCAGATCCCCATAATCGCGGGACTGATTCTGGTTCAGGTTACCCTGCTGAGCACGGGGATGGCTTTCTGGTACATGTCCACCCGACAGCGCGGATCTTACCCGCTCGCCAATCCACTGATTTCGAGAGACAGAGAATTTGCCCGCAGGCTGATCGAAAACAAAAGCCGGGTGGTGAATGATCGGTGTAAACAGAAGGGTGTAAAGCGCAGAATCATTTTTCTGGGTTCCTCACAAACATTCGGAGAGGGTGCCAGTGAGCCCGAGTATGCTTGGGTTTCCCGGGCACATCGGCAACTGCAGGTGCAGCTATCCTGCCCGGATCTTCAAGTGATAAATCTGGGAATACAAGGCGCGGTCAGTTCACAGTTGGCAGATCTCTATCAGCAGGTGGCCCCGGTGTGTGTGCATGAACTGCTCTGTGTCAGTCTCGTGCTTAATGACAACCATCGTCAGACAGGTGATCTGGAACAAAGTCTTGAACGGATGATCCGAACAGCTGAATCAGTAGGGGCGCGGGTGGTGCTGTGTTCCGAAGCGCTGTTTCCAGTCATGTATTGTTCCGAACGGTTGCAAACCTACATAGAAATCATCCGAACAACGGCGGAGCGGCATGGCCTGCCCTATTTAAATCTCGGGACAGCCATAGGGAACGATGACGACGGGCTGCGCTGGTGGGACGTCGTTCACCCGACCGATTACGGACACCGCCTGATCGCGGATGCGGTGGTCCAGTTCCTGACCACCAACGTGTTCGAGATTCCGCAGGCTCCGTGAGTTCCAGGCTCAGGACTTCGAAGACATCTTCCACTGTGGCGCGGCTCCCCCATTCGTAGGTGTCCACCCGGGTGTCCTGTCTGGATGCCAAAACCTTAACCGGGCGTTTCATTGTGGCCATGTCAATCTTGAACATGGGTTTCGATGTCGAGTGACTCAAATACCTCCGCGACATCGGCGGTCAGTCCGGAGGCGTCGGTTTCGACGCGCGTCTCAGGCCGCAGCGCGCGCACCGAGCGGACCGGGTGACGCAAGATCACATGCACTCGGAAGTGGTGTACTTAATGACTATAATATTTTTACACGTTTCTTACAATTCCATCACCCGAAACCCTGCAAACTGGAGGATGACGGATGAAAATTGGGTATGGCACACCTCTGTTTTTAATGTTCTATGCTGCCGTTACCCCAATCTTGGGGGGATGCGGTAATCAGCCTGCTTTGAATCCCACGCCCGAGAAATTAGCAGAAGAGGTTGCCGCAATCCTCGACACGGTGTTGTCAGCGGAGATTCAGCCAAACAAGCGGCCAAATGTACTGTGGATCGTGCTGGATGCCTGCCGGGCCAAACAACTTTCCTGCTATGGTTATGAACGTCCCACCACACCCATCATCGATGAAATCGCCCGGCAGGGTACCCGCTTCGCCCGCCATTACGCCCAATCCTATTGCACATACTATTCTGTTCCCTCTTACCTGACAGGACGGTATTTTGTCGCGCCGTGCCTGGAGGAGGGGGATGTGAATTATCCCCCAGCCCAACTTATGCCGGAAGACCGTCTGTTGCCGGAGCGGTTTCGTGAAAATGGATACTTTACGTGGTGTGTCACGGGACATCCACTCTTTTCACGCCGCGCCCGAATCGCTAAGGCTTTCGAAAAATTTGACGTGCTCACCCCGGCAAGGCCTCATGTGAACAAAGTTACTTTCGAGCAACTAAACGAACATATTCGGGAGACATCCGGACCACTTCGAGAACCCTATTTTCTGTACGTTCATGCGATGGATACCCACTTCCCTCATGTGGTGTTGCCTCCCTTTGACCGGTGGGTACCCCGAAACAAGGCTGAAACCGTGGTGACCGGGAAGGGAGAAGAAGCCGCTCGTTTTTTCGATCGCCCCTTAACATCCAATGAATATCAGACCCTGCTGGGCGTATACGACGGCGACCTGGCTTATGCGGACTATCAGATTGGTATTTTGCTAAAAACACTACACGATTCAAAAGCCTTAGATAATACTATTATCATTATATCCTCCGATCATGGAGAACTGCTGGGCGAAGGAAAAATGATTGGCCATCCTTCTCAGCCGCCAGATGAATTGCTTCACGTTCCCTGTGTGATGGCCGGACCCGGATTGAACAGGGGAGCAGTAATCACCAGTCTGACAGAGAATACAGATCTGGCACCCACGCTGGCTGCGCTGTGCCGTTTGAACGAGAATCATGCCGATTTCGAAGGTTTTTCGTTAACCGGTCTGCTCCGGGGCTCCGCCGATCTGCATCTGAGGCCCTACGCGTTGTCTTCGCTCAAATTGAGATTTGGTCATTACGCTATTCATACCGGTGAGGCCTTGTACGTGTTCAGCGAATTTATGCACTCCTTTGCGAGGGTTTCCTACACCAGTAAACCGGAGGGCTCGCCACCGGAGTGGACCTTGACTCCGGCAGCAGCAGATGAACCGCTTATAGCCCTTCTGTCTGGGATTCGCAATCGTCACCTGTGTTACCTGACCCGGCCTGCTGACTGTCAGTACATTACGTTGTCCCCGGAGAACATTGATGCGGGTTGCAGATCCCGAATAACCAGTATTGGAGGAGCATACCCCGGGCAAAATGAACAGCCAAAAAACAGTTGGTTGTTGATCAATGATAACCTGTGGTGCTCCAGCCCGGACTTAGAGCCGCTTCGCCTGCGTATTCCGTGGAATCCCCGGCAATCAGCAACGGTTCATGCACGCTTTCTCTACGGCCCGACCTGGGCTCCCCCTCGGGTATCTCTTCCGGAGAAAGGAATCGGGATCGTCGAACGAAACACAGACATGAGAGGAGATGTCGATAGAATGGAATTATTTACCATTCAACACGATACGGATCATTTGGATATAACTATTCATCCTCCCATTACCGGGGAATGGTGTACACTTTATGGTTTCCGGATTGACTACGCGGATCCGGCCATCCAAACACTGAGAGGTGCGGAAGTAGAGTTCATGCGTGAACAACTTCGGGCTTTGGGCTACACACCGTGAAAACATCCCGCTGTTCCCCTATTACCTGGGCCCCTCCATGAGCAGAGTTAATTACTGCGGTGTATCCAGGTCGGCCACTTCCACTTCCAGCACCTCGAAGACGTCTTCCACTGTGGCGCGAATGCCCCATTCGTAGGTTTCCAGTTGGGTGTCTTGCCTGGAAGCCTGGGGGTTCCGGATCCGCGACAGCGCCGAAAACATATCCACGCGGTACATGGGTTCGCCGGTCATCATCTCCGGCAGGACCCATGGCCGTTTAGGGGTGGTACCGGCGGGCAAGGCGGCATAAGCCGTCAAGAGGATGCGGTAGCGACTGTGCGCCAAATGCCGGATACAGACATCCACCCACTCCGGTGCAACCACCTGAAGGGGGAAATTCCCGCGCATCAGCCGTAAGCGGATCACGTTTCGAAGGAGATACTGGGGTTCCAGCGCACGATACTCGCTCCCCGCGGCAAATCCGGGACTGAATGCCAAGGTTACGACCGTCCCCAAACCAACTGCATGCACGAGCATGGCGGGACCGATGACAGGCCCCGCCGGGCTGGGAAAGATGGTATCCTGTTTGCCTTCCAACTGACGGGCGGTTCGTACGCCGGCATACAGACTTCCGATGGCCTGAGCCGACTCGGGCTCATATACCACGGCCGGTCCATAAGATAGATGAGGCCAACGGGGATAGATGTCCTTCAGAAGATCTTCCTCCAGAAGCGAGGATCCCTCAAAGGAAAAATAATGATCCGTTTCTTCCCGAACCGCTGTCACCCGCCCGCCGATCAGTTTTTCCAGCGCGGCATTGTGGGCCTGCTGTCCGTACCGGTCGTAACACCCTGTCACGCCCGTGATGATCAGTTTGCCACCCTCCCCAACGTACTGTTCCAGCAGTGCTACTTCCTCATCGGATAGGATCGCCGTGTCCGCAAGCAGAATCACCGGAAATTTTTTGAGTTTTTCCAGGGTAACCGTTTCGTCCAGGATGATTCCCCACTGAAGATGCACGTGCGTCACGGCTTTATGGGCACCGTAGAAGGATGTGAAGTAACGGTCTTTATCTTCCCGGGCCCACCAGTCGCGGGTACGGGCGGAAAAATACAGGCCGACATCCCACACCGGTTCACCCTGAAAAACATCCCGGTATCTCTTGGCCTCCTCGAACAGCAGGTTGTAATGCCGCCAGGCGACCGGATCGAGCTGCCCTTCGAATGGGGTTTTGTCCACGATGGTCACCTGCGCGCCGTGGCTCAGCAGGGTGAACAGTTCCCAGCGCAGGTCGTTGAGCGGACGGTTGGTTTGATCATGATACATGCGCACGCCCCGCTGCATGACCACCTGGTAAGGTTTGCTTCCGGCAGCGGCACGCATGAACTCCGCGGTCAGGCTGACGGCCAGGGGGCTGAACGCCCAGACGCCGGTTTCACAGGTAGCGAAATCACCGATGGCCGCGTGCCGCGCGGGGAGCTGTCCGATCTCGAAGGAAAACGGCGGATAACCGTGGTAGTTGAAATCGACGCTCATGCCGGGGTAATGCCGTTTCACGTGCTCCACTACGGCCTGTTCGAAAGCTTCGCTGGTCCGGTACCGGAACGCCATCATACGCTCCCAGGATGCGTCCCAGCTGACCGCCCGGGGCATTTCCTCTCCGGGAAACATTTCCGCGAACCGGGCGCGGCAGTGGTCGCACCAGCAGCCGTAGGGAGGGCCGAATCCCTGTTCGAGCATGTCCACGTGGAATCCGTCAATACCGTACGCGGCCATTTCGTCCAGCAGCCCCAAAACAAACTGCAGATACGGGCTGTTCAGGCAGAACCGCCCCTCAATGGCGCGTCCTTCCATGTCGCGCATGCCCCATTCAGGATGTTCCCGGAGCGCCCAGCCGCCGCCCTGCACCACGCAATAGGCAATCAGGGGCAGGCGGAGGGATTTAGCCGCGTCGGCCGCTTCCCTGAGCGGATCCCGGTCGCCAAGGCCGGGGCATTTGGGCATCAGCTTTGAGTCGTAATATGCCCATTCTCCGTCCCGGGCCCACAGCACGGCGTATTCTGCCCCGGCCTGACGGGAGGCTTCGACGATTTCACGGCCGTTGAACAGGCTGGCATAGGCGGTATCCCGGGGATCGCTGCCCCACTGGGCGCCGGTGGGCCCGATTTCAAGGCCCACCATGGCCTGACGGTACCAGGGAATTTTTTCTGTTTCCCCGCCATAAGCCAATCCGGCGCCGCCCGTCATGCCGAGCAGGCACACAAAAACTCCTACTGCGTTAATGGCAGTCCGCATGCTGATTTCTCCCGCTGTTTCCGGATTATCCCGGCGTAACTTCCCGGGTCGCCGGGTTGTAGCGCATGCGCTGTCCCGCGTCGTAAGCCATCATGGCCATGATCACCGCCACGGCGTGGGCGTACCCATCATCGATAGACG
>CAZEOR010000114.1:0-7799 GCA_964513695.1 uncultured Thiobacillus sp. | reverse complement strand
CAGTACGCCATCATCGCCAGTTGCGACGTGGCGGCGGCCATGATGGAGGAACCCGGCGGCACTGCCCTGGTGGAGGAATCCATCGCCGAGGCCCTGGATTTCCGCCGCGCCATGCGCAAGGTGGACGAGGAATGGGGCGCCGACTGGTGGTTCAAGGTATGGGGCCCGGAAGAACTGGCCGACGAGGGCATGGGCGACAGGGAAGACTGGATGCTGCGCGCCGGCGAACGCTGGCATGGTTTCGGCAACCTGGCGCCGGAATTCAACCTGCTCGACCCGATCAAGGCCACCATCATCACTCCCGGCCTAGACGTGGACGGCGACTTCGCCGACTGGGGCATCCCCGCCGCCATCCTCACCAAATACCTGGCCGAGCATGGCGTCATCGTCGAGAAGACCGGCCTCTACTCGTTCTTCATCATGTTCACCATCGGCATCACCAAGGGCCGCTGGAACACCATGGTCACAGAGCTCCAGCAGTTCAAGGACGACTACGACCGCAACCAGCCCCTGTGGCGCATCATGCCGGACTTCGTCGCCGCGCATCCCTTCTACGAGCGCATCGGCCTGAAGGACCTGTGCACGGAAATCCACGAGGTCTACAAGGCCAACGATGTCGCCCGTTTGACCACGGAGATGTACCTGTCCGACATGGTCCCCGCCATGCGCCCGGCCGACGCCTTCGCCCGCATGGCGCACAGGGACATCGAACGGGTGGAGATCGACGACCTGGAAGGCCGCATCACCTCCATCCTGCTCACCCCCTATCCCCCCGGCATTCCCCTGCTGATCCCGGGCGAGCGCTTCAACGCCACCATCGTGCGCTACCTGAAATTCACCCGGGAATTCAATGAGAAATTCCCCGGCTTCGAAACCGACGTGCATGGACTTGTGAAGGACAAGACCAACGGCAGCGTGCGGTATTTCGTGGATTGCGTGGCCTGATGCGATCTCCCCATCGCCAACCGTTTGCTATCCGCCTGATTTCTAACTAGAATTCCGCTCTTCTCCGAGCCTGCCCGGGACAACCGTAAAAGGTGACCCAAGCGGGCTCGGTTCTTTCCGCCTTGCCGCACCCCGAACGCACGGGGGTGGCCTCAGCCCACAAGGAGTTTCAATGCGTCACTACGAAATCGTATTCATCGTGCACCCGGACCAGAGCGAGCAGGTGCCCGCCATGGTCGAGCGCTACAAGGCCATGATCGCCGCCAAGGGTGGCCACATCCATCGCCTGGAAGATTGGGGCCGCCTGCAACTGGCCTACACCATCCAGAAGATGCACAAGGCCCACTACATCCTCATGAACATCGAGATCGACCAGGAAACCCTGGACGAACTGGAGCACGGCTTCCGCTTCAACGACGCCATCCTGCGCCACCTGACCCTGGTGCGCGACGAGGCCGTCACCGCGCCGTCGCCGATGATGAAGGGCGAGAAGGCGCGCAACCTGCTGCTGGCTCAACAGCCGAGCGAACCCGCCCCCGCGGAAGCCGCCGCCTGAACCGGTTCGAACTGTCGGGCAGCCTGATGGCGACATCGGGTCCGCGCCGCACCCCTTCGGGACTGGCCACCCTGCGCTTTCAGGTGAAACACACCTCGACGCAACAGGAAGCCGGCAAAACCCGGACAGTGGAAGTCGAAACCGAACTGGTGGCCTTCGGGCCGGTGGCGCAAGGGTTGAGCAACATCCAGCCCGGCGCCGGCCTCAAGCTCGCCGGCTTCATCGACCGCAAGGGCGCGCGCGATCCCCGGCTCGAACTGCATGTGACTGAATTTGGAATTTTGGCTCCGGAATAACCGGACCCCTTAGATCAAGGAGCAAGAAAATGGCTTTCATCAAGCGCAAGCCCCGTCCCAAGAACCCCAACGGCGCGGCCCTGTTCCGCCGCCGCAAGTTCTGCCGCTTCACGGCCGAGAAGGTCAAGGAAGTGGACTACAAGGACATCGAGGTTCTCAAGGACTTCGTCAACGAACTGGGCAAGATCATCCCCGCCCGCATCACCGGCACCAAGGCCAAGTACCAGCGCCAGCTGTCCGTCGCCATCGAGCGCGCCCGCTTCCTGGCCCTGCTGCCTTACACCGACAAGCACACCAGCTGATCAGGAGAACGAACATGGAAATCATCCTGATGGATAAAGTCGTCAACCTGGGCAACCTGGGCGACGTGGTCAAGGTCAAGGACGGCTACGCCCGTAACTTCCTGATTCCCCAAGGCATGGCCAAGCGCGCCAACAAGGTGAACATCGCTGCCTTCGCCGAGCGCAAGGCCGAACTGGAAAAGCAATCCGCCGATAAATTGGCCGCCGCTCAGGCCCGCGCCGATAAACTGGCCGGCATCACCGTCACCATCGCCCAGAAAGCCGGCGTCGATGGCCGTCTGTTCGGTTCGATCAGCAACATCGACATCGCCAACGCGCTGGCTGCCCAGGGTCTGGACGTCGTCAAGGCCGAGGTTCGCCTGCCGGAAGGCCCGTTCAAGGCCGTGGGCGAATACCCCGTCACCTTGTCCCTGCATTCCGACGTGACTTGCGACATCACCGTCACCGTGGTCGCCGAAAGCTGATCCTCTACCGATGCAACGAAAAAAGGCCGCGCAAGCGGCCTTTTTTCGTTGCATCGGGTCTATCTCAGCACCACCAGTTCCGCATCGTCCCCATGCTCCAGCAGAATGCGCCGAACCCGATCCTGCCAAAGCTGGCTGAATTCGATCCGCTCCCAGGGATCGGCCACGCCCCCCACCACCCGCGCCATGAGTTGGGCCATTTCCGGGTCGGTCGGCACCGCCTCGGGGTGATAGTCCAGCAGCACGGAAGCCCCCGTATCCAGCCGGGTCAGGCGTAGCTCGGCGGGCAGTTCCACGCCGAACCGAAGCAGATCGCGGCGCGCGTGATTTCCTCCCAGTCCCTTGAAACCGCCCTCCCCGGCGGCCCCCGTGATCAGGGACAAGACGTTGCCGACCACGCCGGCGGTACCGGCATTCTGAGCAGCACGCAATTCGACGCGGATACCGCCCCGCTCAGGCGGCTCCTCCCCATAAAGCGCCGCCAACCCACGCCGCGCCATCAGCCAGGCGCCGGCCACGGTCGGGCAGGAGTGGCCGGCCAGCTTCACGGCATCGGCATAGCGATACTCGATGAGGCCATCCACGGCGGCGCCCAGGAGGTCGGCCAAGGGATCGCGCGAGGTGATGGCGGGAATTTCCTGGAAGAAGGCTGGGAAATGCATGTCGTATCCTGAACGCGCTGTCGGAAACCCAATTCAACAGGTTGTCATTCCCTCGCGCCTTGATCTTGGGCATGCCAGCCGCCGGGAGACACGAGGCGGGAAATCGGGGCCTTTGATTTCCCGAACAGGCTCATAGGCTGCTGAAGCGGACGGATTTACAATGCCGCCTTCCCGAAAGAAACCCCCATGTCCGCCGTCTTCGATCCCGAACTGTCCGCCCTCAAACTGCCGCCCCATTCCGTGGAGGCGGAACAGTCCGTGCTGGGCGGCCTCATGCTTGAGAACACCGCCTGGGAGCGGGTAGCCGATCTGATCAACGAGCAGGATTTCTACCGCGCCGACCACAAGGCCATCTGGCGTCAGATCGTCAAGCTCATCGACGAGAACAAGCCCGCCGACGTGGTGACCGTGGCCGAGGCCCTGGAATCCCTGGACCAGCTCGACAATGCCGGCGGCCTGTCCTACCTGGCCGCCCTGGCCCAGAACACGCCGTCCGCCGCCAACATCCGGCGCTACGCAGAGATCGTGCGGGAACGGGCCGTGCTCCGGAAACTAGTGGAAGTGGGCGCCCAGATCAGCGATTCCGCCCTCAGCCCCGCCGGCCGTAGCGCCGCCCAGATCCTGGACGAGGCGGAAGCCAAGGTGTTCGAGATCAAGGAGGCCGGGGCCAAGACCACCCAGGGCTTCCAGGCGGTGCAGCCGCTGCTCATGGAAGTGGTCACCCGCATCGACGAGCTGTACAACCGGGACAACCCGAGCGAAGTCACCGGCGTGCCCACCGGCTTCACCGACCTGGACACCAAGACCTCCGGCCTGCAGCCCGGCGACCTGATCATCGTCGCCGGCCGCCCCTCCATGGGCAAGACCGCCTTCAGCCTGAACATCGCCGAGAACGTAGCCCTGGACGCCAATATGTCCGTGGCCGTATTCAGCATGGAAATGGGGGCCAGCCAGTTGGTCATGCGTATGCTCGGTTCCGTCGGCCGCCTGGACCAGCACAAGCTGCGTACCGGCCGCATCGGCGAGGACGACTGGCCGCGCCTGACCCACGCCCTGGGCCGCCTCAACGAAACCCCTTTCTTCATCGACGAGTCGCCCGGCCTCACCGCCATGGAGGTGCGCGCCCGCGCCCGCCGCCTGGCGCGGCAATGCCAGGGCGACCGCCCCCTGGGCCTGATCGTCATCGACTACCTGCAGCTGATGTCCGGCAGCAGCAGCGGCCAGAGCGAGAACCGGGCCACGGAAATCTCCGAGATCTCCCGCTCCCTCAAGGGCCTGGCCAAGGAACTGCACGTGCCGGTGATCGCCCTATCCCAGTTGAACCGTTCCCTGGAACAGCGCCCCAACAAGCGGCCGGTCATGTCCGACCTGCGCGAATCCGGCGCCATTGAGCAGGACGCCGACGTGATCCTGTTCATCTACCGGGACGAGGTCTACAACCCGGACAGCCAGGACAAGGGCACCGCCGAGATCATCATCGGCAAGCAGCGTAACGGCCCCATCGGCATGGTTCGTCTCACCTTCCTGGGCGAATACACAAGATTCGAGAGCTTCGCCGGGGGTGGTGGAAGTGGGTATGGCGAGTAAGCGGCACCCGCCATCGGCAATCATGACGTTCCCCCCTTTCATAAAGGGGGGACAGGGGGAATTTAGCCCGGCCCACCGTATCCACATCCAGGGAAATCCCCCCCAGCCCCCCTTTAATAAAGGGGGGCTGGGGCACCCGTGCATCGAGTGATGTCCCGCCCCCTGATCGCCCGCATCGACAGCGCCGCCCTGGCCCACAACCTGGCCGTGGCGCGTCGGGCCGCGCCCCACTCGAAAACCCTGGCGGTGATCAAGGCCAACGGCTACGGCCACGGCCTGGCCCGGGTGGCACGGGCCTTGCGCGCGGCGGACGGTTTCGCCGTGCTGTCCATTGAGGAAGCATCCCTGTTGCGCGGCGCGGGCTACACCCATCCCATCGTGCTGCTGGAAGGCTTCTTCCATCCCGACGAACTGTCGGACATAGCCCGCCTGCGCCTGCGCCCGGTGATCCATCGCCAGGACCAGGCGGAAATCCTGGCCAAGGCCCGGCTGGAGCATAAGGTGGACGTATTCCTCAAGGTCGACAGCGGCATGCACCGCCTGGGCCTGACACCCAAACGCCTGCCCGACGCCCTGGCCATCCTGCGCGCCGCGCCCCACGTGGGCGGCATCACCCTGATGACCCACTTCGCACGCGCCGACGATGACCCCGACAGCGTCGCGGCCCAACTGGCCACTTTCCGGGAGGCCACCAAAGACCTGGACCTGCCGCTGAGCCAGGCCAACTCCGCTGCCCTGCTGCGCTACCCGGATACCCACGGCGACTGGGTGCGGCCCGGCATCATGCTCTACGGCGCCTCGCCCTTCGCGGACCAGACTGGTGCCGACCTGGGCCTGTTGCCCGTCATGACCCTGGAGAGCAAGCTCATAGCCATCCAGTTCGTGCGCAAGGGGGAAGGCGTCGGTTACGGCGCCGCCTTCGTCGCCGACCGGGACATGAAGGTGGGCGTGGTGGCCTGCGGCTACGCCGACGGCTACCCGCGCCACGCCGGCACCGGAACGCCCATCGTTGTCCACGGCCAGCACACGCGCACCCTGGGGCGGGTGTCCATGGACATGCTGTTCGCCGACCTCTCCCACGTGCCCACAGCCCACGTGGGCAGCCCGGTCACCTTGTGGGGCGTCGGCCTGCCCGCGGAACTGGTGGCCGCCGCCGCCAGCACCATCGCCTACGAACTGTTCACCGCCCTGGCACCCCGGGTGCCGGTGGAGGAAATCTGAAGGAAATCCCATGTCCGACATCCTCGACAAGATCCTCGCCACCAAACGCGAAGAAGTCGCCGCCGCCAGGAAGACCGAACCCCTGGAAGCCATCCGCGAAGCCGCCGAATGGATGCCGCCGGCGCGGGACTTCGTCGGCGCCATCCGGACGAAGATCGCCCACCGCCAACCGGCGGTCATCGCCGAGATCAAGAAGGCCAGTCCCAGCAAGGGCGTGATCCGGCCGGATTTCCAGCCCGCCGAGATCGCCGCCAGCTACGCGGCCGGCGGCGCCACCTGCCTGTCCGTGCTCACCGACCGGGACTATTTCCAGGGCGCGCCGGAATATCTGAAGGCCGCCCGCGACGCCTGCGACCTGCCAGTGCTACGCAAGGACTTCATGATCGATCCCTACCAGGTCTATGAGGCCCGTGCCATGGGCTCCGACTGCATCCTGCTCATCGTCGCCGCCTTCCTTCTCCCCTCCTCCGTCGGGGGAGGGGCCGGGGGAGAGGGAACCCGCTTCGACATCCCCCGTATGTGCGATCTCGAAGACCTGGCCCGTGAACTGGGGATGGCCGTGCTGGTGGAAAGCCACGACGGCGCGGAACTGGAAACCGCCCTGCAACTGAAAACGCCCCTCATGGGCATCAACAACCGCAACCTGCGCACCTTCGAAACCAAGCTTTCCACCACCCTGGACCTGCTGCCCCGCATCCGTGCCGACGTGGACCGCATCCCGGTCACCGAAAGCGGCATCCTGGCGCCCGCGGACGTAACCCTGATGCGGCAAAACAATGTCGACACCTTCCTGGTGGGCGAAGCCTTCATGCGCGCCGCCGAACCCGGCGTGGAACTCGCCCGGCTGTTCGGCGGTCCCCTGCTAGCCTGATCCAACTCCCATACCCATGCCCCAACGCCGCACCCTGCTCCTGCTCGCCGCCCTCTTTCTCATCGCCGTGGGCATTGGCTATGCCTGGCAGCCTTGGAAGAAATCCGAATCCGGCCCCCAGTACCGCTTCGTCAAGCTGGAGCGCGGCCCCCTGTCCGCCGCCGTCACCGCCAGCGGCAGCCTGAGCGCGCTGATCACGGTCCAGGTGGGCTCCCAGGTTTCCGGCCTGATCAAGGAGATCAAGGCCGATTTCAACAGCGAGGTCAGGAAAGACCAGATCATCGCCCGCCTGGACCCGGAAACCTTCGAATCCCGCGTCACCCAGGCCGCCGCCGATCTCAAGGCCGCCGAAAGCGCGGCGGAAGTGGCCCGGGGCACTCTGACCGTGCGCCAGGCCGAGGTGGGCAAGGCGCGTATCGCCCTGGACGACGCCAACCGCAACCTGGAGCGCAAGCGGGCACTGGTACAGCAGAACTTCATCTCCGCCGCCGAGCTGGATACTGCCCAGGCCGCCCTGGATACCGCGCGTGAACAGCAACGCCTGGCCCAGGCCGATGCCGGCGTGGCCCAATCCCAGGTGGGCAGCGCCCTGGCCCAGGTGGCCCAGCGCCAGGCCGCCCTGAAACAGGCCCGGCTGGAACTGGACCGCACCGTGATCCGCTCGCCGGTGGACGGGGTGGTGATCAGCCGCAACGTGGACGTGGGCCAGACCGTGGCCGCGTCTTTCCAGGCGCCGGTGCTGTTCACCATCGCACGGGATCTGCGCAAGATGGAAGTGAACGTGGCGGTGGATGAGGCGGATGTGGGCCGGGCCAGGACCGGCCAAAAGATGCGCTTCTCGGTGGATGCCTTCCCTGGCGAACGCTTCACCGGCCAGGTCACCCAGATCCGCAAG
>CAZEOR010000113.1:0-7804 GCA_964513695.1 uncultured Thiobacillus sp. | reverse complement strand
TGGCCGGGCAGAACACCTGGTTGCCCTGGGGTTCGTCGTTCTTGATGAAGTCGCCACCCAGCCAGAACTGGTAGGCGGCGGCCGCGAAGGGCTCGGGACGCAGACCCAGCTTGGGCTTGATGATGGTGCCGGAGATGTAGCCACCGTCCTTGACCGGACGGCCGAGGATGCGCCACATGTCGGAGATGTCGCGGGACGGGCCGTCGAACAGCTGGATGGCGCGCTGGGGCATGTAGAAGTCGTACATCTTGGCGTGCTCGATGTCGCCCATGCCCTGGTTGTTACCGATGACCAGGGTCAGGAAGGACACGATCATCATGCGGCCGTCGGTGACGTTGCGGTCGAACAGCTCGAGCGGATACGCGATGCGCATCTCTTCGGTCGCTTCGTCGATGTGATAGACCAGCGCGTCGACGCCCTTGGTGAAGTCGTCGGTGGTGGAGACTTCGACGTTGGTGCCGGTGGAGGACTCGGCGGCGAAGTGGGCGGCGGCTTCCAGGTAACCATAGCCAGCCTTGGGCTTCATCTTGTAGGCGACGAGGATGTGCTTCTCGCCCTTCATCAGATCTTCTTCTTTGAGGCTGAGGTCGGAATAACGCGCGGACTGATCCATGACTTGCTCCTTAAAAGATGCAAATGTGGTTTATTGGTTTACACCACGATTCGGATTGAACCTACTCGGGATGGGGGTGAACTATAGAGAGGTCATCTCATAAGAGAAAATCATGATTTTTGATGCCATGCATAACCGAATGCTTATAATTCAGTCATGCTGCATTTGACTCTGCGCCAACTCCAGGTTTTCGAATCCGCCGCCCGCCACCTGTCCCTGTCGCGGGCGGCGGAGGAATTGCATCTGTCCCAGCCCGGCGTCTCCATGCAGATGAAAAAACTCAGCGAGGCCGTGGGTCAGCCTTTGCTGGAACAGAACGGCAAGCGCGTGCAGCTCACCGACCAGGGCCAGGAACTGGTATCCGCGGCACGGGAAATACTCGGCGCACTGAAACGTTTCGAGCTTTCCCTGGTGGCGCGCACCGGGCTCACCAAGGGCAACCTGCGCCTGGTGGCCATCTCCACCGCCACCTATTTCGTGCCGCGCCTGCTGGGGGATTTCGCCAAACTGCACCCCGGCGTGAAGGCCTCACTGCGCGTGGCGAACCGGGAACAACTGCTGGAAACCCTGGCGGCCGGACTGGAGGATCTCTACATCCTGGGCCAGCCGCCGGAAGGCCTTGCGGTCACCGCCATTCCGTTCATGGATAACCCCCTGGTCGTGCTGGCCGCCCCGGACCATCCCCTGGCCCATAAAAAACACATATCCCTGGCCCGCCTGGCGGAAGAGCCCTGGCTGCTGCGGGAACCCGGCTCCGGCACCCGCAAGGCGGTTGAACGCCTGTTCGCCGAGAACAATCTGACCTTCTCTCCGCGCATGGAGCTGGGCAACAACGAGGCCATCAAACAGGCGGTTCTCGCCGGCCTCGGCGTTTCGGTTCTCTCGCGCCACACCCTGGCCCTGCACGATCCGGCCCAATTCGCCATACTCGACGTGCAGGGCTTCCCCATCATGCGCCAGTGGTACGCGGTCTATCCCGCCGGGCGCCAGCGCACGGTGGTGGCGCGAACCTTCCTGGATTTCCTGCTCTCTCACGGAACCCTTCATGACATCGTCAAACCCTAAATCCAAGAATGCCCTGCGCCCGACCGGCAAACGGACAGGCCCGGCTGCCCCGCAGGTACCTACCCAGACCGCGACACTGGATCTGGCCCCCGCCATCGAGGCGCTGGAACTGGTCCTGGAAATGGACCGGCCGGCCGACGTGAAGCTGTCTGGCTTCTTCCGCAATTACCCCAAACTGGGCGGGCGCGACCGGGCCTTCATCGCCGAGGCGGTGTACGGCGTGCTGCGCCACCTGCGCAGCCTGCAAGTCCTGGCCGAGCCGCCAACCCCGCGCCGTCTCCTGCTGGCCTGGCTGGCCCGCCACGGCGGCCGCAATCTGCGCGAATTCGAGGCTCTGGTGCATAAGGATGATGTGGACTGGCTGCGTGGCCTGAAGGGCGCGAAGCTGGACGAACAGCCGGAAGCGGTGCGTCTGGACCTGCCCGACTGGCTGCATGAGCGCCTCCAGACGCAATACGGCGAGTATCTTGCGGACCTGATGGCCGCCCTGAACAGCCCGGCACCCCTTGATTTGCGCGTGAACACCATCAAGACCAACCGCGACGACTTGCTGGCCGCGCTGGAACGCGACGGCCTGCCCGCGACCGCCATGACTTACTCGCCCCTGGGTATCAGGCTGCAAGGCAAGCCGGCCCTGCAAAAACACCCGCGCTTCCTGGACGGCAGTTTCGAGGTCCAGGACGAGGGCAGCCAGTTGCTGGGCCAGTTGCTGGCCCCGCGCCGGGGCGAGATGGTGTGCGATTTCTGCGCCGGTGCCGGCGGCAAGACCCTGCTGCTGGGCGCGCTGATGAACAGCACCGGCCGCCTCTATGCCTTCGACGTTTCGGAAAAGCGCCTGGCCAAGCTGAAGCCGCGTCTGGCCCGCTCCGGGTTGTCCAACGTCCAGGGCCTGCTCATCGCCCACGAACGGGACACCAAGGTGAAGCGTCTGGCCGGCAAGTTTGACCGGGTGCTGGTGGACGCCCCTTGCTCCGGCCTGGGCACCCTGCGCCGCAATCCGGACCTGAAATGGCGCCAGACCCCGGAATCGGTGGCTGAACTGACCGTGAAACAGGCCGCTATCCTGGCCGCCGCCGCCAGTCTGGTGAAAACCGGCGGCCGCCTGGTCTACGCCACATGCAGTCTGTTGACCGAGGAAAACGAGGCCATCGTCGAGGCCTTCCTGGCCGGACACGACGATTTCCGCCTGATCCCGGCCGGCGAAGCGCTGGCCGCCCAGCGAGTGCCCCTGGAGATGGGTGCCTATCTGCGTATGGATCCGGCGCGGCATGGCACCGACGGTTTCTTCGCCGCTGTACTCGAGCGGGTGGCATGAGCCCGGCGCGTCAACTTCTATTCGCCTCACTGCTGTTCATCGGCTGTTCCGCCCAGGCCGAAGAGCCCCTGCTCCTCACCGCACGGGGCACCGCCCAGGTGGCCTTTACGCCCGGCGACGATGCCGGCGCCCTGGTGGTGGAGGCCATCCGCAAAACCAGGAAACAGATCCTGGTGCAGGCCTACGGCTTCACCCACAAGGACATCGCCCAGGCCCTGGTCGATGCCAAACGGCGCGGCGTGGACGTGCAAGTGATCGCGGACCGCCAACAGACGGAAACCCTGGCCACCACACTGATCCCCTGGCTGGCGCAACAGAACGTGCCGATCTGGATCGACGCGGACCACGCCGCCGCCCACAACAAGGTGATGGTGATCGACAACGGCACGCCGGACGCCACGCTGATCACCGGGTCTTTCAATTTCACCCACGCCGCCCAGCACCGCAACGCGGAAAATCTGCTGGTGCTGCGCGGGCATGGCACCCTGGCCGAGGCCTACGCCGCCAACTGGCGGCGCCACAAAACTCACTCCCTGCCCTTGCGGCAGTGAATACCGGGCTTATATTGGCATTTCCACTTATCGAATCCGTATCGTGAACACCACCCAGAAATTCGACAGTCTCATCGCCCCACTGCTGGCCAATCTCGGCAACACGGCCATGCTGATCGAAATCGCAGTATTGGCCGGCATCGCGATCACCACCTGGTTCGGCATCCGCCAACTGCGCCGGTGGGCGGCGGAAACCGAGGGTATCCACGGCCATCTCACCCATTCCGACTGGAACCGCCTGATCCTGCCCGCCAGCCTGCTGCCCTCGGTGTTGGTGGGCCGCGCCATCCTGGGTCACTGGCAGGATGTGCATCTATTCAACCTGGCGGTACCGCTCCTGTTGTCCTTCATCGCCATTCAGGGCTGTTTCTTCATCCTGCGCCGCGTCCTCAAACCAAGCCGCGTCCTGCACATGGTGGAAAGGTCGGTGTCCTGGCTGGTCTGGATCGTGTTCGCCCTGCACCTGACCGGCTACCTGGATGAGGTTGTCGCCGCCCTGGACGCGGTGGGCTTCAACGTCGGCAAACAACACCTGTCCCTCTACACCCTGCTCATCGGCCTGCTGTCCCTGACCGCCACCCTGATGCTGGCCCTGTGGCTCGCCCATATCCTGGAAAGCCGGTTGATTGGCGCCATGCCGCTCACGCCCAATCTGCGCCTGGCCTTCACCAAGTTGTCGCGTGGTTTGTTCGTCATCCTGGCCGTGCTGATCGCCCTGCCCCTGGTGGGCATCGATATCACCGTCCTATCGGTATTCGGCGGTGCCCTGGGTGTCGGCCTGGGTTTGGGCCTGCAGAAGATCGCGGCCAACTACGTGTCCGGCTTCACCCTGCTGCTGGAGCAGTCCATCCGCATCGGCGACATGGTGCAGGTGGACAAACATTACGGCGAGGTGCGTGAAATCGCCACGCGCTACACCGTGCTGCGCAGCCTCAATGGCAGCGAGAGCATCATCCCCAACGAGACCATGATCACCAGCCCGGTCATCAACACCACGCTGACCGACAAGGACAACCAGATCCTGCTGCCGGTCCAGGTGGCTTATGAGTCCAATCTGGAGAGGGTGCGCGAAGTGCTCCTGGAAATCGCGTCCGGCAATGACCGGGTGCTCGACACCCCTTCACCGCGAGTCCGGCTCCAGTCTTTCGGCGACAACGGCATCAACCTGGAACTGGTGGTCTGGATCCACGATCCGGAGGAAGGAGAATTCAATCTTCGCTCCGACCTGAACTGGGCGATCTGGTCCGCCTTCCAGCGGGAAAACATCGAAATCCCCTACCCGCAACGGGTCATTCACCTAAAGGACAAGCCGCTTGCCGCTCCTTAGGCGGGGCGTAGAATGCAATCGTGTTTTCCTGAACAGAGTACCGAATGTCGAATTATCTCAATGGCTTGATCGATCTTCCCTGGTGGGGTTACGTGGCCGTCACCCTGGCACTGACCCACGTCACTATCGCCAGCGTCACCATCTTCCTGCATCGCGCCCAGGCCCATCGCGCCCTTGACCTGCACCCCATCGCCAGTCACTTCTTCCGTTTCTGGCTGTGGCTGACCACCGGCATCGTCACCAAGGAATGGGCCAGTATTCACCGCAAGCACCATGCCAAGTGCGAGACCCCGGAAGACCCCCACAGCCCCCAGGTGCTCGGCATCAGGAAAGTGCTGCTGGAAGGCGCCGAACTGTATCGGGCGGAGGCAAAAAACCGGGAAACCCTGGAGCGATACGGCCGCGGGACCCCAGACGACTGGTTGGAGCGCAAGCTCTACACTCCCCACTCCGCCCTCGGCATCACCCTCATGCTGGCCATCGACGTGCTGCTGTTCGGCCCCATCGGCATCACCATCTGGGCCGTGCAGATGCTCTGGATCCCGATCACCGCCGCCGGCATCATCAACGGCATCGGCCACTATTGGGGTTACCGCAACTTCACCTGCGAGGATGCCAGCACCAACATCGTGCCCTGGGGCATCCTGATCGGCGGCGAAGAGTTGCACAACAACCATCACGCCTATGGCACATCCGCCAAGCTGTCCAATCGCTGGTACGAGTTCGACATCGGCTGGGCCTATATCCGAACCATGGAAATCCTGGGCCTGGCCAGCGTCAAGAAGGTGGCGCCCAGGGTTCGTTGGGGCGAAATCAAGCATTTCTGCGACGCGGACCTGCTGCACGCCGTCATTACCCACCGCTACGATGTACTCACCCGATACACACGCAGCACGAAAAGCGCCTATGCCCAGGAGCTGGACAAGCTGCGCGGCGCACTGCCCGACGTAGCCAAGGTGCGGCGCTGGCTCAACCTGGACCAGAACACCCTGAAGCCCACCGAAAAGGCGGAATTGCTCTCGGTCCTGGCCAAGAGCGATCGGCTCAAGACCATCTACCAGATGCGCCAGGAACTCATCGCTTTGTGGAGCCGTTCCACCGCCAGCAGCGAACAACTGGTGCGTCAGCTTCAGGATTGGTGCCAGAAGGCCGAGGCCAGCGGGATCGAAGCCCTCTCCCAGTTTTCCCTGCGATTACGCAGCTACGCCTGATCGCCTCGACCGACAGACAATAAAAAACCCCGCCTCGGCGGGGTTTTTTATTGGGGAGAAAACCGCTTACTTCAGCTTGGTTTCCTTGTAAGCCACATGCTTGCGAGCAACGGGATCGAACTTGCTGATCTCCATCTTGCCGGGCATGGTCTTTTTATTTTTGGTGGTGGTGTAGAAGTGGCCGGTGCCCGCAGTGGACTCCAGCTTGATTTTTTCGCGTCCGCCTTTAGCCATGATAGTTCTCCTTACAGCGCGCCGTTGGCACGCATATCGGCCAGGACGACATCGATGCCCTTCTTGTCGATCAGGCGCAGGCCGGCATTGGAAAGGCGCAGTCGCACCCAACGATTCTCACTTTCCACCCAGAAACGGCGGTACTGGAGATTGGGCAGGAAACGACGCTTGGTTCTGTTGTTGGCGTGGGACACTTTGTTCCCCACCATCGGCTTCTTGCCGGTGACCTGACACACACGGGCCATGATGGATACCCCTGGAAATTGCTGAAACGGAAAGTCGGCCTTTATACACGAAGGCATTCGTTTGGTCAAAGCCAACCGCGTTCGGCGAAGGACAATCCCGCTCCGCCGGCAACGATGAAATGGTCCAGCACCTTGACGTCCACCAGGCCCAGCGCGGCTTTCAGCTGATCGGTGAGCCAGCGGTCGGCCTGGCTCGGTTCCGCCACGCCGGAAGGATGATTGTGGGCCAGGATCACCCCGGCGGCGTTTCGGGCCAGGGCGCGTTTGACGATTTCCCTCGGGTATACCGAGGTTTGCGTCAGAGTGCCGCGGAACAGTTCTTCCGCTTCGATCACCCGGTTCTGGGCGTCCAGGAACACGGCCAGGAACACCTCGTGGGGCAGCCCGGAAAGCTTCAGACGTAGCCAATCCCGCACCGCGCCGGGGGAATGGAGGGCGTCGCCGGCCCGCATTTCCTCGGAGAGCGCCCGCCGGGACATTTCCAGTACCGCCTGCAATTGGGCGAATTTCGCCGGCCCCATGCCGGGAAAGGCGCTGAATGCCGCCCGCTCCGCCGCGAACAGCCGGGTCAGGTCGCCGAAATGATTGAGCAGGTCCCGGGCCAGATCCACCGCGCTTTTTCCGGGCACGCCGACGCGCAGGAAGATGGCCAGGAGTTCCGCGTCGGACAAGGCCGCCGCCCCCCGTTCCAGCAGTTTCTCCCGGGGCCGGTCGCCCTCGGGCCAGTCGGTGATCGCCATGCCACCCTCCCTTATGTATATGGGGGGATTATGCCTCCAGCAGGCTGATCCAGTGCACCACCGGCACGGCGCTGGCGGCGGCCAAGTGGCTCTGGCAGCCGATATTGGCGGTGGCGATGACCTCCGGCCCGCGCGCCTGCAGGTTGGACAGCTTGCGTTCGCGCAACTGGCCGGCGATCTCCGGCTGCAACAGGGAATAGGTGCCGGCGGAACCGCAGCACAGATGGCTCTCCGCCACCGGCACCAGTTCATGGCCCAGGCTGGTGAGGATGGACTCGATGACGCCGCGCACCTTCTGGCCGTGCTGGAGGCTGCATGGGGGATGGAAGGCGACGCGCTTGGGGCTGCTCGGCGCCAGCCGGTCCAGGTCTTCGCCGGCCAGCACCTCGCACAAGTCCTTGGCCAGGGCCGACACCCGGGCCGCCTTCGCCGCATAGGCGGGATCGTCGCGCAGATGGTGGCCGTATTCCTTGACCAGACTGCCGCAGCCGCTGGCGGTGATG
>CAZEOR010000112.1:0-7808 GCA_964513695.1 uncultured Thiobacillus sp. | reverse complement strand
GCGACGTCGTCCTGGGCCTCGACGCTATGGGACTCGGTCTGCGCAACGTGATCACACCCGCGATCGACGTTCGTCACCTGGAGTCGGTCACCCGGGGAGCGGACGTCCCGGTCCACGACATGTACGCCAGCTACTGGCGCTACCACCGCTGGCTCAAGGTCGGCGACCCGTACTTCCCCCGCGCTCTCAGCCTGCTCGGCCCTGACCTGCGCCTGCGCTCCGGCCACGAGCCGTCCGCACTCGAACAGGTCGGTCCCTTGCTGGGCCGGCAGTTCGGCGTCTTCCGCCAGACCGCGAGCGAGGCCGAGGCCCTGATGCTGGCGGACCTGTGCCGCCTGCCCGACGGTCGGATCGACGAGCTCGCCGCCGAACACGCGGGCGTGAGCGGTCCCCGCCCGGTCAGGACGGTCAACTGGTTCATCCCCGACGTCGAGAACCCCTTCTACGGCGGGATCGCCACCGCGTTCCGCCTCGCCGAGCACCTCCGGGTCAACCACGGCGTCGAGAACCGCTTCGTGGTCTGGTCCAACCCGAACGAGGAGTGGTTCCGTTCCGCCATCCGGGCCATCTTCCCGGGCCTGGCCGACTCGCCGATCGTGTTCCACGACGGCAGCCTGGGCGAACGCCTGGACGACCTGCCGCCCTGCGACGTCGCCATCGCCACCCAGTGGCCCACCGCCTACGCGGTGGCCGCATTCCGCGGCGCGACCCGACGGTTCTACCTGGTTCAGGACTTCGAGCCGGTGTTCCACCCGGCCGGAACCCTGTACGCCCTGGCCGAGGAGTCCTACAAGCTCGGCCTTTACGGCATCTGCAACACCGTGTCCACCATCTGGGACACGGTCTGGGCCGCCAGCTCGATGCCGTGGTGGGGGCAGCGGGGCGTGCCGGCGCGGGCGAACAGCAAACGGAGGTAATCGTGGATCTCTGTCACCGTGCCGACGGTGGAGCGGGGGTTGTGGCTGGTGGCCTTCTGCTCGATGGAGATGGCGGGGCTCAGTCCCTCGATCAGGTCCACGTCCGGTTTTTCCATGAGTTGCAGGAACTGCCGGGCGTAGGCCGAGAGAGATTCCACATAGCGCCGCTGGCCCTCGGCGTAGAGGGTGTCGAAGGCCAGGGACGACTTGCCGGAACCGGACAGGCCGGTGATGACCACCAGCTTGTGGGGGGGCAGGTCGACGTTGACGTTCTTGAGGTTGTGGGTGCGGGCGCCGCGGACGCGGATCATGGTGGGGAAAAGCCATAGAGGAGACACGTAACTATAAGCAAATCCACCGCGCTCCCTGAAATTGCTTGGGTGGAATGGCTTCTTGAAGCCCGCCGGGCTTCAGCCAAAACACCCCGCGTCCAGCCTGGCTCCGGTACTCAAAATGCGCCGGAAAGCTGTAATCCTAGGTGTTGCGCCAGCGGGCAAAGGCCAATGCAGTCAAACCAATGGCGAGCAATGCCGTACTGCCGGGGGTGGGAACATGCCGTAGGGTCGCAAAATAATCGACGGCGATGGGGCCGGAAATATAGTCCGTAAGCCGCCACTGGGTTGCGCCGTCTCTGTCGTAGAAATAAGGATCCAGTCCGAGTGCATTCGGGTAGGCGTCCCGGTCTGAGTCGGTGATATCGATGCGGCTGATCGCGTCATCGTAGCCCTGGAAGGTGATGGCGTGATAAATGGCGCCGTGAACGACGATGCCGACCTCATCGCCCGCAGCCAGTATGTTGGCGGCGAAATCGAAGGAATTGTTCGGCCAGGCGTTGGCTGCCGAGCCATCCTGGTTGTTGTAGATCCCGTAATAGGCTACCTCGTATGAACCGCCGAGTGGATGCGGTCGGTTGGCCAAGTACCAGTTCAGGGCCTCGTGCTGCCAGCCACCGAACTGCCAACCACCAGAAAACCAGGGTGTGGACATGTTGTAGATCATGTCCCAGTAGATGTCCTGCGCCTGTCCTCCGGCAAAACCCGCGCTGGCCAACATATCGGCCGCGGAGGCGATCCAGCAGGACAGATCCTTGTCGAATTTGGGATTGGCCCAGCCGGCCATGATGGACTCGGCTATGGGCTCCGTCTTGTCCCAGAGGTTGTTTGAGTTGGCATCGTCCCAGTAATTGATACCCCAGGAATTCAATGTTTGATCGTGCGGTTTGTTCGCATCCGCCCAACTGGAATTGAGGTAGGAATTGACGAGCGGAACGGCTGATGCTGCCGGAATGCCCGCGAGGACAAGGATAGTGGCTGAAACCAGGATTCCCCGTATGTGGCGGCTGAGTGTTTTGTCCATCATCTTCTCCAATACCGGTGCCATGCGACGACAGATCCCATGCTCGTCATGGGTTTATTTGCTCAGCATAGTTCGTGGGGTAAAAACAGGGAATCTCCTAGGAATTTATATTATTTATTGCATTGAGCAACGATGGGTTCACGACAGTGGTCTGTATCAGCCCGGATGCGTTTGCACTTATCGTTTGCTTTGATCCCATCGCATTTCGCGCAAAATTCCACCATGTCACGCGCCATCGATTCTTGCCGTTCATATCCTTATCGTGCCCCGGCCTGGCTGCCCGGCGGGCATGCCCAGACCATCTGGGGGGCGGCTTTGGCGCGCCCCAAGGTGGTCTATCGACGTGAGCGATGGGAGTTGCCGGATGGGGACTTCATCGACCTGGATTGGGTCGATGCCGCTGCCGGTACGCCATTATTGGTGTTGTTTCACGGACTGGAAGGCGATTCCAACAGTCACTACGCGCGTTTCCTCATGGCGGCGGCGCGGGACAGGGGTTGGCGCGGGGTCGTGGTCCACTTTCGCGGTTGCAGTGGAGTGCCTAACCGATTGCCGCGCGCTTATAACGCCGGGGATAGCCGCGAGATGGACCATGTTCTGCGCCGATTGCGCCAAACGGAAGTAGGCGTGCCACTGTATGTGGCCGCCGTCTCTTTGGGCGGCAATGTGCTCTTGAAATGGCTGGGCGAAGAGGGCGAGCGGGCCATCCCGGTCATCGACGGTGCCGTGGCAATCTCCGCGCCACTGGATTTGCCGGCCTCCGGCGCAATGCTGGATCGCGGGTTCAATCGCCTTTACGTGGCTCGATTCCTGCGCACCCTGAAGCGCAAGGCCTTGGCCAAGCTGGAACGGTTTCCGGGGATTTACGATGGCGCATCGGTGGCTGCCGTGAGGCGCATCCGGACGTTCGATGACATCGTCACGGCACCCCTGCATGGCTTCCGCGATGCCGAGGCGTATTGGCGGCTTTCCGCCAGCAAGCCCTATCTCAAGTTCATCTGCCTGCCCACCCTGGTCATCAATGCCCGCAATGACCCGTTCATGCCTGGAGATGTCTTGCCAGGGCGGGAAGATGTCTCCGACCTGGTTTCGCTGGAGTTTCCCGAGGAGGGTGGCCATGTCGGCTTCGTCAGCGGGCCTTTCCCCGGCGTTTACCGATGGTTGCCGGACCGGGTGCTGGGATTCTTCGACGCGCTGCCAGCAGCTCCGCTGCAATCGGAGCAGGTCAAAGCCGGGAATTGAGCTTCAGCGTCAGTTCCTCGGCGGGCATGGGCTTGCCATAGAAATAGCCCTGGATCAGGTCGCAGGATTCCCGCCACAGCAGTTCCGCCTGCTCCCCGGTTTCCACACCCTCTGCCACCACTTCCAGTTCCAGGCCGTGGGCCATGGCGATGATGGCGCGGGTGATGTTCATGTGGCTGGCGTCGGTGGTGATGTCGCGGATGAAGCTGCGGTCGATCTTGAGGACGTCGATAGGGAAGCGGGTCAGGTAGCTGAGGGAGGAGTAGCCGGTGCCGAAGTCGTCGATGGCCAGGCGCACTCCGGTGTTCTTCAGTTCCCCGAGCAGGTCCAGGGTCGCGTCCAGTTCATCCATCAGCATGCCTTCCGTCAACTCCAGTTCCAGGGCGTTCTTCGGCAGCCTATGGCGCCCGATGGCATTGCTTACCGTGTTCAGCAACTCCGGATGGCGGAAATGGAGTGGCGACAGGTTGACCGCCATGCCCATGTCCCGGTGGCCGTCGTCAAGCCAGCGGCGCAATTGGGTGGCGGCGGTGTCGATGATCCACTCGCTCATGGGCACGATCAGGCCGCTCTCTTCCGCCAGGGGGATGAAAGTGTTCGGCGCCACCAGGCCCCGTTCCGGATGGCGCCAGCGCAACAACAGCTCGGCGCCGGCGATACGGCCATTCCGGTCCACCTTGGGTTGATAGTGGGCGAGCAGTTCGTCGCGTTCCAAAGCGCGGCGCAGATCCGCTTCCAGGGAAAGCTTGAGACGGGCCTGTTCGTTGATGGCGGGGGTGTAGAAGCCATAGCCGCCGCTGTCGTTGTGCTTGGCGAAGTGCATGGCGGCATCGGCGTTCTTGAGCAGTTCGGCGGCGTTGTCCGCGTCTCCCGGAAATAGGGCGATGCCCGCTGTCGCGGTGGAGGAAACCTCATGGCCGAACAAGGTATAGGGTTTGGCCAGATCCTTCAGCAGGCGGTTGGCCGCCCGTGCCGCATCCTGGGAAACGCGGATTTCGTTGAGCAGGATGACGAATTCGTCGCCGCTCCAGCGTGCCAGGTTCGCGTCGGCGCCAGGATCCGTTACGGTTTCCCTGGCGTGGGCCAGATAGTCGCATTCGCGGGATGCGGTTTTCAGACGATCGGCGACCTGGACCAGCAGCGCATCGCCGGCCTGATGACCCAGGCTTTCGTTGATCCGCTTGAAGCGGTTCAGGCCGATATGGAGCACGGCGATCATTTTCTTGCCGCGGCGGGCATGACTGAGCGCGCGTTCCAGTTGCTGCTCGAACAGTAGACGGTTGGGCAGGCTGGTCAGGATGTCGAAACTGGACAGAAAGCGAATGGTGTCCCGGCTGCGCTGGCGCTCGGTGATGTCCTGGATGGTGCCGGAGGCGCTGGTCGGCGTGTTGTCCGCGCCGAGAATATGGCCACCCCGTTCGTTGACCCATTTCTCGCGTCCATCGGGCATGAGCAGGCGATGGGCGATGTCATAGCTTTTCCCTTGCTGCCTTGAGGCGGAAAACGATTGCCTGACGTGCTCCCGATCCTCCGGATGCACACGGGTGAGGTAGAGGTCGTAGGAAGGGCGATAGCGTTCCGAATCGATTTCCAGGATGCGGAACACTTCTTCAGACCAGGTCAGCTTTTGCTTGGTGAAATCCGCATTCCAACTGCCCAGCCGCGCGATGCGCTGGGCTGTCGCCAGACTCTCCCGGTTCTTGGCCAGGTCTTCCAAGGTCTGGCTGGCGCGCAAAAGAAAGCGAACCCGCTGGATCAGGATGGAAGGATTGACCGGTTTGACCACGAAATCCGTGGCGCCCACCTCGAAGGCGCGCTGGATCGAATCATTGTCGTCCAGCCCGGTCATCATCAGCACTGGAACGCGAGTCCAGTCCGGCTGGCCGCGCAGCCACACACAGAACTCGAAACCGTCCATCTCCGGCATCAGCACATCGAGCAGGATCAGGGCGGGAACGGCTTCTTCCAGTCGCGTCTGGGCAGCCCGCCCGTGCATGGCTTCCTGGACCGTGTAGCCCGCCCGGGTCAATGTCTGGCGGGTAATCATGCGGACGACGGGATCGTCGTCCACGAGAAGAATCAGGGGAGACCCGGTTTCCATACTGTTATCGCCTCCTCCGTGCGTTCAAGGCCGCCTTCACGGCGTCGAATTCGGTTTTCACCCCGGCGATCGAGTCTCCGATATCGGCCAGCGCTTGGTTGCGCGCGGCAATTTCGATGGTCTTGCTCAGGCCGGACAGTCGCAGGGCGCCCATGCTGGCGCTGCTGGATTTGAGCGTATGGGCCGCCCGCATCAGATCCTTCGCCTCGCCCGCCGCCAGTGCGGCATCCATATCCCGGATCAGTTGAGGCGCATTGTCCAGATAGATATGGAGCAGTTCGTCGATCAGTTCTGGATTGTCCGGCCCGACCTGAAGGGCCAGGGATGCCAGCACGTCGGGGTCCAGGGTGGGTACGTCGGGTTGAAGCCCGGAAGCGTGATGGGCTTCTGGATTTGCCGCAACGGCCGGGGACGAAGGCGCCGAGGTGCGCGCCCAGCGTTCCAGCAGGGATTTCAACTGACCCTGCTTGTAGGGTTTGGGCAGGAAGTCGTCCATGCCGCAGGCCAGACAAATCTCCCGGTCGCCCTGCATGTTGTTGGCGGTGACCGCGATGATGGGGATATGGCGACCGCCGGTCTCTTCCGCCCTGATCCTGCGGGTGGCTTCATAGCCATCCATTTCCGGCATCTGGCAATCCATCAGGATGAGGTCGAAGGGCTCTCGGCCGCATGCCTTCAGCACCTCCAGTCCATTATTCGCCAAGGTGACCCGGCAACCCAGTTTGCGCAGATGGGCGATGGCAAGGGACTGGTTGACCGGGTTGTCCTCGGCAAGCAGGACATGGGCACCGGCGAGGCCGCCATCATCCCGGTCCGGGGAGATTTCAGGCGCGGGAATATGTGGGGGCGGACGCAAGGCGCGCTCGATGGCATCGGCCAGTTGTGCCTCGTGCACAGGTTTCTGAACGACAGCGCTGAATCCCGCCACCCGTGCCTGGCCCAGTTGACCTTCCTCGGATTGGGAGGTGAGCAGAATCAGCGTGATGCCATCCAGCGCCGGGTTGGCGCGGATGGCGCCGGCCAGTTCGATGCCGTTCATGCCGGGCATCTTCATGTCGATGAGGGCGAGCCGGTAAGCCGTTGCCTCGGTCTCGGCGGCGCGCAGGCGCTCAAGGGCCTGCTCGGCGTTGCCGGCGCAGTCGCAGGTCATGCCCAGGTCGCCCAATTGATGAGAGAGGATTTCCAGGTTGGCGGGGATATCGTCCACCGCGAGCACACGGGTGCCCGTGAAACGTCCCCGAGACGGGGGCGCGGGTTGTTCGTCGGCGATGGGCGCGCGCAGGGTGAACCAGAAGGTGGAGCCCGCGCCCTGGGTGCTTTCCACATCGATATCCCCCCCCATGAGCCGACTGAGTTCCTTGGCGATGACCAGACCCAGGCCGGTGCCGCCGAAACGGCGGGCATGGGAGCTATCCGCCTGGGAAAATGCCTGGAACAAGCGTGCTTTGGCATCCGGATCGATGCCGATACCCGTGTCGCGCACGCTGAACTTGAGCATGGGCGGGCCGCCATCGTCGGCATGGACCGGCTCCAGCCGGAGCGTGATCTCGCCCTTTTCGGTGAACTTGATCGCGTTCCCGACCAGGTTGGTGAGAATCTGGCGGACCCGGTTGGGGTCGCCCCAGACCCATTTCGGTGTCTCCGGCGCCGTCACGCAGATCAGTTCCAGATCCTTCCCGCTGGCATGCTGGGCCAGGAGGCCGGCCACTTCGTAAAGCAGTTGGCCGGGGTTGTAGACGATGGTTTCCAGCTCCATGCGGCCGGCTTCGATCTTCGAGAAGTCCAGGATGTCGTTGATGATGATCAACAGGGCTTCGCCGGACTGGCGTATGGTTTCCCCGTAGCGGCGCTGGTTCGGGGTCAACTCCGTATCCAGCATCAGTTCCGTCATGCCCAGCACGCCATTCATGGGGGTGCGGATCTCGTGGCTCATGGTGGCAAGGAACTGGGATTTGGCGCGGCTGGCGGCTTGCGCGGCTTCCATGCTCTCGCGGAGTTCGGCGGTCCGGCTTTCCACCTGCCTTTCCAGACTGTCCCGATGCTGGGCGAGTTGCTCGTCCCGTTTCTGGATTTCACTCAGCATGGCGTTGAAGCCATCGATCAAATGTCCCACTTCGTCATCGCCGGATTTGGTGGCGCGCAGGGTGTAGTCCTGATCGCGGGAGATGCGTTCCGCCATGTCGGCCAGACTG
>CAZEOR010000111.1:0-7842 GCA_964513695.1 uncultured Thiobacillus sp. | reverse complement strand
TCCGCCAGATCCTTCTGCATCTGGTCCAGGTTTTCGTGCAGGGATTCCGCCGTGAAGTCATCGAAGCGCATGGCCTCCAGCCGCTTCCAGGCATGGCGGGCCACGTTCATGGGCGCCTCGTAGTTCACCAGGTCGCACAGGCAGTTCTCGATCTCCCCCAGACAATGGCGCACGGTGCGGGGGAAATGGGGGTCGGCCAGCAGGAAGCGCACCACGGCGGGGCCCTCCACGTGGACGCCCTCGTGCTGGCGGTACATCTGGTAGGCCGAAAGGGCGTTGAGGGTGCTCATCCACAGGCGTTCCCGGGCGGTGTCGGCGGCGGCGCCCTCCATGGGCAGGCGCACCGCCGAATTCACGTCCAGGATGCGGGTGGTCATGTCGGCCCGCTCCACGTTGCGGCCCAGCTTGAGGAACTGGTAGGCCAGATCGTGGCTCATGGAGCCGGTGAGCAGGCCGATGATGGACTGGCGCCGCTCGATCACGCCGTTGAGCACTTCCCAGCGCTGACTGCGGCCCTGGGTGGCGCGACCGGCGTTGTCGCGAATGTACAGGTACAGGCCGTTTATGCGTTCCCAGATCTCCATGGGCAGCACTTCCCGGAAGGTGCGGGTGTTCTCCCGCGCGCTGTGGATGCTGGCGACGATGGAACTGGGGTTGCGCTCGTCCAGGATCAGGAAGCGCATGATGTCGGCTTCGTTGGGACGGCCGTAGTGCTCGTTGTAGAGCGCATCCAGGCCGGCCACGTTGAGCAGCACGTCCCAGCCGAAGGAAGCGCCCCGTGGCAGGTCCAGCAGTACCTGGGTGGTGCTGTTGATGAAGCGGGCGGTGTTCTCGGCCCGCTCCAGGTAGCGGGCCATCCAGTAAAGACTTTCGGCGACTCGCGACAGCATCACTCTTCTCCCTCTTCACCGGGGTCATTTCCCATATCACTTCCCATATCCACGATCCAGGTGTCCTTGGCGCCGCCGCCTTGCGACGAGTTCACCACCAGGGAGCCCGCCTTCATGGCCACCCGGGTGAGGCCGCCGGTGGTGCAGTAGAGCTTGTCGGATTGCAGAATGAAGGGGCGCAGGTCCAGGTGGCGCGGCTCCAGGTGGTGGTCCACCAGGGTGGGCGCGGTGGACAGGGCCAGGGTCGGCTGGGCCATGTAGTTGCGCGGATTGGCCTTGATCAGCTCGGCGAACTGTTTGCGCTCCTCCGGTGTGGCGCGCGGGCCGATCAGCATGCCGTAGCCGCCGGATTCGTTGGCAGGCTTCACCACCAGCGTGTCCAGGTTGGCCAGCACGTAGTCCCTGTCCTCGTCATACATGCACAGGTAGCTGGGCACATTGGGAATGATGGGGTCCTGGTCCAGGTAGTACTTGATCACCTTGGGTATGAAGGCATACACCACCTTGTCGTCCGCCACGCCGGCGCCGGGCGCGTTGGCGATGCCCACCTTGCCGGTGCGCCAGGCCCGCATCAGGCCCTTCACGCCCAGAGCCGAATCGGGCCGGAAGGCTTCCGGATCGAGAAAGTCGTCGTCGATGCGGCGGTAGATCACGTCCACCCGGCGCAGGCCGGCAATGGTCTTCATGTAGACGCAGTCATCGTCCTGCACCACCAGGTCGCTGCCCTCCACCAGGAAAGCGCCCATCTTCTGGGCGAGATAGGAATGCTCGAAATAAGCCGAGTTGTAGATGCCCGGGGTCAGCACCACCACGACCGGACGCAGTCCGGGACGCGGCGACAGGGCGGCCAGGGTGTCGTGCAGACGGGTGGGGTAGTCGTCCACAGGCAGGATGTCGGAAGCCTGGAACAGTTCGGGAAACAACCGCTTCATGAGTTGCCGGTTTTCCAGCATGTAGGAAACGCCGGAGGGCACACGCAGATTGTCTTCCAGCACATAAACAGTGCCGTCTCCATCGCGCACCAGATCGGTGCCGCAGACATGGGCCCATACCCCAAAACGGGGCGTCATGCCCTTGCATTGCTCGCGGAAATTCTTCGAACCGTCCAGGACTTCCAGGGGAAAAACCCCGTCCTTGACGATGTGCTGTTCGTTGTAGAGGTCGTTGATGAACAGATTCAGGGCGGTGAGGCGCTGCTTCAGCCCTTCTTCGATGCGTGTCCATTCCTGTTTGGACATGACACGGGGAATGATGTCGAAGGGCCAGGCCCGGTCGATGTTGCCCGCCTCGCTGTAGACCGTGAAGGTCACGCCCATGGTCATGATGGCGGCGTCCACGGCCTGCCTGCGTTCGTCCAGGCCGGCGGCATCCAGGGCCTCCAGGTGGTCGAACAAGGCCCGCGCGGCGGGGCGGGGCCGGCCGTCCGGCGCGATCAGTTCGTCGAAGAATCCGGCCGACGAGTAATCTTTGGCTAGGGTGCTCATGTCATGCTCCTGTTTCTGGCCTGATCTTTGCAAGGAGCGTGCCAGTCGCGGGTGCCCCCGATAAATGGGCGCCTGCTATCCTCAACCTGTTTATTTCATGAAGGATGAATCGTGACCTACTGCGTGGGCATGCTGATGGAAGCCGGCTTGGTGTTCCTGTCCGATACCCGCACCAATGCCGGTGTGGACCAGATCAACACTTTCCGCAAGATGAGCGTCTTCGAGCAGCCCGGCGAGCGGGTCATGGTGCTGCTTTCCGCCGGCAACCTGGCCATCACCCAGGCCGTTGTCAGCCTGCTGTTCGAGCGCCAGGGCAAGGATGGAGAGAGCTTGCTCAATCTGCCAAACATGTTCGAGGCGGCACGCCACGTGGGCGATTGCCTGCGCGAAATCCACCACCGGGATGCAGCCCCCCTCTCCGCCTTCAACATCGATTTCAACGCCAATTTCCTGCTCGGTGGCCAGATTCGCGGGGAACCGGCGCGGCTGTTCAACATCTACGCCGCCGGCAATTTCGTGGAAGCCACATCGGACACGCCCTATTTCCAGATCGGCGAATCCAAGTACGGAAAACCCATCCTGGACCGCATCTTCAATTGGCAAAGCCCCCTGGACGAGGCCGCCAAATGCGCCCTCATCTCCATGGACTCGACCCTCAAATCCAACCTGTCGGTGGGCATGCCCCTGGACATCCTCTGCTACAGCCGCGACAGCCTGAAAGTGGAACGGCGCTCCCGCATCAACGCCGACAATCCCTATTTCAAGAACCTGAGGGAGTCCTGGGGCGAGCGCATCAAGCAGGCCTTCGCGGAACTGCCCGCGCTGGATTGGGAGGGTTTGTCCAAGCGTTGATCAGGCATTCCTGAGCGGGCAACCGGCATCCCCCGGAATCATTGGATAATGACCAGGCCGATGCAGAAGTCAAAACTTCCGCCCGCCATGGAATTTCCCATCTTTATCGCGCGTTCAAACCAGCGCTCTGGAGTACACCGTGTCCGTCGCACAGACAGAAAACCTCAACATTGCCGCCTTCGATCACATGCCCTCGCCAGAGGAGATCAAGGCCCGTGCGCCGCTGTCCGCGCGCGCGGCGGCATCCGTGCTGGCTGGGCGCAAGGCGCTGTGCGACATCATCGACCGCAATGACGATCGTCTTTTCGTTGTTGTCGGCCCCTGTTCGATCCACGATCCGGCGGCCGGCCTCGACTATGCGCGCCGCCTGAAGGCGCTCGCGGACGAAGTCGCCGATACCCTGCTGCTGGTCATGCGCGTCTACTTCGAAAAGCCCCGCACCGCCACGGGTTGGAAAGGTTTCATCAATGACCCATTCATGGATGACTCCTTCCGCATCGATGTCGGCATGGAAAAGGCGCGCGGCTTCCTGATGGAAGTCTGTGAAATCGGGCTGCCCGCCGCCACCGAGGCGCTCGACCCGATCGCGCCGCAGTATTACGGCGATCTGATCGCGTGGACGGCGATCGGGGCGCGCACGTCGGAATCGCAGACCCATCGCGAAATGGCTTCCGGGCTGTCGACGCCAGTGGGTTTCAAGAATGGCACCGATGGCGATCTGGAAGTGGCGATCAACGCAATTCTTTCGGCGGGCAGTCCGCACAGCTTTCTTGGCATCAACAGCCAGGGCCGCTCCGCGATCACACGCACCCGCGGCAACCGTTACGGCCATATTGTTCTGCGCGGAGGCGGCGGACGGCCGAATTACGACTCGGTATCCATCTCTCTGGCTGAACAGGCGCTGGCCAAGGCGAAACTGCCGGCGAACATCGTGGTCGATTGCTCACACGCCAATTCCTGGAAGAAACCGGAGTATCAGCCCCTGGTCATGAAAGATGTCGTGCATCAAATCCGCGAAGGCAATCGCTCGGTCGTGGGGCTGATGATCGAAAGCAATATAGTTGCAGGCAACCAGCCGATTCCGGCCGATCTGTCTCAACTCAGATATGGCTGTTCGGTCACTGACGCCTGTATCGGTTGGGAAACCACCGAGGACATGCTGCGCGAAACCGCCGCAGTTTTGCGCGAAATCCGGACCAGGGCGGCGCCGGCCGCGTAAGCCTTGTCGTCCGGTTTGATTTGATGAAGCCGCCTTTCTGCGCGGTCATTTCCAGTGCAGGACCGCGCAGGCGGGCAACACTTCAACGCTTAACGGGCATACCAGAGCACAGCGAAGAAATGGCACGCCGTGCCTGCCAGCACGAACAGATGCCACAGAAAGTGGCCGAAGCGCAGACGCGCATCGAGTGCATAGAACACCACGCCGACGCTATAGGACATGCCCCCGGCAAGTAACCACAGCAGACCGGCGGTTTCCATCCGCGTCACCATGGGCACGATGGCGACCAGGATCAACCAGCCCATCGCCAGATACAAACCATTCGACAACCAAGGGTTGGCAAGGCGCCCCACCCGCATCAACAGCAAACCCCAAGCCGCCATGGCCCAGATCAGACCCAGCAGGGTCCAACCCCAGGCGCCGCCGAGCACGCCCAGGGTGAACGGGGTGTAGGTGCCAGCGATCAACAGGAAAATCGATGCATGATCAAGGCGGCGGAAGGACTGCTTGAGCCGTCCCTGGGGCATTGCGTGATAGAGAGAGGAGTTCAGGTAGGTCAGCACCATGCACAAAGAGAATATCCCGGCGCCGACAATATTGGCGGCAGTGCCTGAGCGAGCAGTCATCACCATCAGAATCGGTGCCGCAACAAGTGCGCCGATCAGGCCCACGCCATGGCTGATGCTGTTGGCCAATTCCTCGGCCCTGGACTGCGCACGCTTATGGATCTTCATGGCCCCTTCCTTGGCCGACGTTCCATCTAATTACCGACCACATTAACTCGCGTCGGTTCTTGAGTGGAATCATTTCGTTATCTTCGATCATTTCAATCCACGCCCGGCCAGCGGCGCGATGACTAGGGCGGCCATCAGTTTCAATCCGCGCCCGGCCGTGAGGCCGGGCGATGCCCGGCCTGCCGGATTCATGCATCGGCGCCGGACAGTTTCAATCCGCGCCCGGCCGTGAGGCCGGGCGATGCGGTGGCGGCGCTGGTGAGGTTGGGATAGGTGCGCGCGTTTCAATCCGCGCCCGGCCGTGAGGCCGGGCGATGCCTATCGCGCCAATTGCATCTTTACGGATCATAGTGGAATGGTGCCGTTTCAAAAGCGTCGCGGTTCCCTGTGAACACCGTATCCTTTTGCGCGACCGCAGCCACAACCCGCTTCGTTTCCGCATTCGCGACCCTTGCCATCTTCCAGGCATACACGGCGGCGAAACCGAGCGCGAACATGAGCGCCGTTTTTTGCCATTCCTTCACTTTCCCCTCCTCGACCTATACTGAGCCATACCACTACCCATAAAAACGCCGCCATGAACCCCATAGCCGTTGCGCTTGCCCTTTTTCCGCTCTGCCTCGGCCTCGCTGCTGGCTGCGACCACCGCCCCGCCTTCTCTTTTTTCGAGGACTGCATGGGCACCGAAATCAGGAACAAGCGCCTTATCCACACTCACTAAAGCAGTTTCTACCCCATGAGAACACTCATCGTTTTTTTGCTCTTTTCCTGTTCCGTTCTGGCCGGCCCCTGCCCGAAGAATCTCCCCCGCATCGTTGGGATGGATTACCACCACGCCAGGGCAAAACTTATCGTTGCTGGCTTCATGCCCAGCATCCCCGAACACACCGCCGACATTTATGAACTCACCGGCACCCAGAAAACGCTGGGCTACCTGGAAGGGGAGGGCGGATGCGCCACGGGTAGCTGCATCGACGCGTACCACTGGCCCGGATTCACCGTTCACACCCTTGGCGGATATTCCATAGTTAGGAAAGTCACTTGCCCGTAGCACGCGCAAGCCCGCCCCACTTAGCGAAGATGAAATCCGCCGCAACCTCTGGTTTCAATCCGCGCCCGGCCGTGAGGCCGGGCGATGCCGCTTGAGATAAGCAGCACGGAATACGGCAAATGGTTTCAATCCGCGCCCGGCCGTGAGGCCGGGCGATGCCGGTATCCGGCACCAGGTACAGCACGTCGAGGTTGTTTCAATCCGCGCCCGGCCGTGAGGCCGGGCGATGCCGGTGTACTTGATCTGCACCAAGACGCCGGAATCGGTTTCAATCCGCGCCCGGCCGTGAGGCCGGGCGATGCCCTGCTTTGCGTCTGACAGGATCTCCAGCACCTCGTTTCAATCCGCGCCCGGCCGTGAGGCCGGGCGATGCGTATCTGGCCGGCGGCATCCTGTCCGGCATCACCGGTTTCAATCCGCGCCCGGCCGTGAGGCCGGGCGATGCAAGTCTTTATGGCATGAGAATGCATTTCTTTATAGTTTCAATCCGCGCCCGGCCGTGAGGCCGGGCGATGCCGGCGGGCAGGCCGCGACCGCCCAGGCCATTGAGGTTTCAATCCGCGCCCGGCCGTGAGGCCGGGCGATGCGTGCTGTCAGGGTTCGGGGTGAAGGTCGCTTCCTACCCGTTTCAATCCGCGCCCGGCCGTGAGGCCGGGCGATGCCGGTCGTCCACATGTAATCTGCCGTGCCGCCGTAGTTTCAATCCGCGCCCGGCCGTGAGGCCGGGCGATGCGTCGCGTGCCGGCGGGATCGACATGGGAAATCGTGGTTTCAATCCGCGCCCGGCCGTGAGGCCGGGCGATGCCCACGGCGGATATCCAACGCGCGGCCGGCGGAGAGTTTCAATCCGCGCCCGGCCGTGAGGCCGGGCGATGCGCTCTGCGCGGCCATGTCCAGTTCCTGCGCTGAGCCGTTTCAATCCGCGCCCGGCCGTGAGGCCGGGCGATGCCTTCGCATCGGTGCGGTATCGGTGGAGGGTCAGGCGGTTTCAATCCGCGCCCGGCCGTGAGGCCGGGCGATGCAAAAGGTTGAAGGATATCGAGGCGAGCGCGGCGGCGTTTCAATCCGCGCCCTGCCGTGAGGCCGGGCGATGCGGCACGTTCTTGTTCTTCTGCGGTTTGGGTGGGGAGTTTCAATCCGCGCCCGGCCGTGAGGCCGGGCGATGCCGGTATTTGGGATGGCCGAGACACGCTAGTAAGCGTTTCAATCCGCGCCCGGCCGTGAGGCCGGGCGATGCAGGTTCGTATGGTGCTACGTCGCGCAATATTGCTGTTTCAATCCGCGCCCGGCCGTGAGGCCGGGCGATGCCCCAACACCCAACACAAGGAACCGAAATAATGAACGTTTCAATCCGCGCCCGGCCGTGAGGCCGGGCGATGCGGTCGATCTGGGAGATGAGGCCGAGCTGCTGCAGGTTTCAATCCGCGCCCGGCCGTGAGGCCGGGCGATGCATTTCCTTGCCGCGTCCAAACACCTTTTCCTCGACGTTTCAATCCGCGCCCGGCCGTGAGGCCGGGCGATGCCTAAGGACCAGAGGGTCTGGGAGGCCGGCCTTCTCGTTTCAATCCGCGCCCGGCCGTGAGGCCGGGCGATGCAACGGCGTGGGTGAATA
>CAZEOR010000110.1:0-7846 GCA_964513695.1 uncultured Thiobacillus sp. | reverse complement strand
CCTCCGGCTTCGGACGCTTCCTGAAAGATCCGGCCGGTGTGTTCTTCTTCCGCGACTGACGAGGCAAGACGCCCGTGAACCCCTTCGCCGCCCCTCAGCGCCTAGCCAAGCTCACCATCGAAATTACCACCCTGTGCAACCTCAAGTGCGCCGGGTGTCCGCGCACCACGGCCATGGCCAAGGGCGTCTGGTCCGACCAGCACATCCCACTGGAGCGCTTCCAGCGCATCCTGGACCACATTCCCTACACGGAATTCGTCACTCTGCACGGCATCGGCGAGCCCACCCTGCATCCCCAGTTCGCCGAACTGGTGGCCATGGCCAAGGCCAGCGGCAAGTTCGGGCGCATGAAGATGACCACCAACGCCCTGTCCCGTACGGTGGATTACTACGCCCAGTCCGTGGCCGCCGGCCTGGACGAATTCTGGGTCTCCGTGGACAGCCTGGACCAGGCCATCGCCGACCAGATGCGCTTCGGCACCAAGGTGGAGAAGCTGGAAAAGCAGATCGGCGGCTGTCTGGCGGCGGGCCTGCCGGTGCACATCTCCATGGTGGTGAGCGCGACCAACTACAAGGACATCCCCGCCACCCTGTTGAAACTGCACGCCCTGGGCCGACCGCCGGTGCACATGCAGGAGTTTCAGGACTTCGGCGACCCCTATGGCCTCATGAGCCAGGAACAGCGGGTGGAATTCCTCAACGGTCTGGCTGCGGTGCTGCCACGCATTCCCGGCATGAAGATCGTGCCGCCCAACTTCGCCCGCCCCAAAGGCGACATCTGCACCGCGCCCTGGTTCCGGCCCGCCATCTCGGTGGAGGGCTATCTCACCCCCTGCTGCACCACATTCGACCCGGAGCAGTTCGGCCGCGTCAACCTGGTGGAACTCAGTTTCCAGGAGGCTTGGCAGCAGCCCTCCCTGCACGACTGGATCAAGCGTTTCATCAAGGACCAGACCGAGATCTGCCACGGCTGCGGCCTCAATCCGCGCGGCTTCGGCACCGGCCAGGTACTCGGCCGCTCCGGCAAGACCGGCCACGAAGCCCACGTGCTCAAGGTCGAACACTGACTCCCACGGAGCTCGCCATGTTCTTCAACAAGATCGCCTGCGTAGACCATCCGAACAAGAAGTGGGAGGTTCTCTACAACACTGGCGCCCTCACCATTCGCGCCAATCGCGTGTTCCGCCGCGACATGGGCTTCATGACCATCGGCAGTTGTTTCGCCGAGGAAATACGCAAGGCCCTCACCGCCCGCGAGGTGCTGTGCTACCCGGAGTACCGCAAGATACGGATCGACCCCGCGCGCATGAAGATCGACACCTTGCCGGCGCGGGAGCACATGAATTACTACAACACCTATTCCATCCGCCAGGAACTGGAACGGGCCGCCGGCTTGTGGACCCAATCACCTGATGACTACTGGGTGGTGCCCAAGCGCGACCTACAGGACGGCCAGTTCGTGGCAGGCGCCAGTACCCTCTATCAGGACCCCTACCGCCGCCTGGTGTTCGGCAAGAGTCCGGATGATCTCCTGGAGGCCACCGAACAGATCAACACCGTGCTGCGGGAAGGCTTCCTGAAGGCCGATGTGTGCGTCATCACCCTGGGCATGACCGAAGTCTTCAAGAAGAAGGACAACGGCCTGGTCTGCAACCAGGTACCCGTCTACGGCGGTGGCGCCGGCCTGCGCGAGACCTTCTTCCACGCCAGCGACTACGTCGAGAACCTGGACAACATGCGCACTGCCCTGAACCTGCTACGGCAGCTCAATCCCGCCATCCAGGTGGTGCTCACGGTGTCTCCCGTGCCACTGCACCGCAGCTTCAACACCGACGACATTTTCGTGAACAACTATGAAAGCAAATGCACCCTGCGCGCCGTCGCTGGTCAGATCTGCCGAGAGTTCGACTGGGTGCACTACTTCCCCTCCTTCGAGATCGTCTGGGGCATGGGCGCGCCCGCCTACCAGACCAAGGACCGGCTGCACGTGAAGGAAGAAGTGGTGGACCGCATCATCGCGGCGTTCATGGATTCCCATTTCGAGGTGGTGGCTGGCTGAAGAATCGGAATGTCATTCCTGGAAGGTAAGCTGAAGCCCCGCAACCGTCAGCCATGCATAACAGGGGATTGGCTCGGATAGCGTCAATACTATCCCTTACCCCGCATCTGTCGGGCTTCGCGGTCTCAGTTCAACTGCCCGCCAGCGCCTGATTCCACCAGCAGTTTTTCGACAGCGCCCTCGATCTCTTTCGCCTGCCCGCTGCCTTTGTGGATTTCCCCGATGAACCGCTCCCGTATCCTTCCCTCCCGGTCGATCAGGTAATAAGCCGGCCAGTAGCGGTTGTTCAGGGCTTTCCAGTAGCGGAAATCGTTGTCCAGCAGGATGGGGTGGGTCAGTCCGAAATCCCGGGCCTTGGCCCGCACCGCCGCGCCGTCCCGTTCGTGGGCGAACTCGGGGCTGTGGATGCCGATGACTTTCAGTCCCTTGTGGCCGAGGCGGGTTTTCAGGTCGGTGAGCCAGGGGAAGGACCGGTAGCAGTTCCAGCAACCGAAGGTCCACACGTCCAGCAGGAGCACATGCCCTTTCAGATCGGCCAGGGTGAGTGGCGGCGAGTTGATCCAGTCGGCGGGAGATGTGCTGGTGAACTCGGGGGCGGAGACCAACTGTCGAGGTGGGGCGGTTTGCGCCCGGTCATCGTTCAGGAAGGGAGAAGCGAAGGCCAGAGGTAGGCACAACAGGGCGGCGAGGCCGAGTATGCGGTTAGCGGGATTCATGGATTCCTCCCAATCGGGTTGGATGAGAGCAGGATGCGCCGAATGGATTTAGGGAGGGTTAACTTTTCCGTGATGTTTCCGGCCGGGAATCGTGTTGAAATCCTTCTCCCCTTGCCCGACATTCGCCGCCATGATCCGCTTTCCCAACGCCCTCGCCGCCTGGCAAACGCCCGGCTTCAATGCTGCCGTGAAGGGGGAGATCGAGAGCCTGGATGCCGGTTTCCTGCCGCTGCAACAGGGCCTGTCCAGGACCAGCCATGTGGGTTCGGCGCGGGTGGGGGCGACCATCCTGCGCGTCGAGGCGACAACCGCAAGCCTGCACGTGAAGGCCGGCCTGTTCTACACGGGCATCATCGCGGGGTGCAGTTGCGCGGACGACCCGACGCCCATCGACGAGATCGACGAATACTGCGAGGTGTGGATCGAGATCGACCGGGAGACGGCGGCGGCGACGGTCACCCTGTTGGCCGAGTGAGCACGGCGGATCGTCACACCGGATTTGGCTTACTGCCCCGCACCGCTGTCGCCTCCTCCAGCGCCCGCACGTCCTCCAGGCCCCATTGCCGGAACCAGTGCATCACTTCCTCGCTGCCGTGGGTCCAGTGGTAGGTGGGGGTGTAGCCGTCGAACAGGGCCAGCACGCTGCGCTGGGCCGTGGGGTGATGCGTGGCGAAGGGGAACTGGCGGATGAAGGCTTCCATCCACGGCGTGTCCCGGTGGGCGCGGGCGGCGTCGATGATCCACTCGCTCCAGGCCTGGAAGGCCAGGGGCGGCAGGCGGGAAACCAGGGGCACCCATTCGCCCCGGCGCTGGAATTTGGGCGGATAGACCCAGATGGCGAGCACGCCGCCGGGCTTCAGCAGGGGCAGCAGCTTCTCCGCGAAGGCGCGGGTGCCTGGGGTGTGGTGCAGCACGCCGATGGAATAGATGATGTCGAAGCTTTCCGGCTTGAAGGGCAGGGCGCCGATGTCGGCCTGCATGACCAGGGCATTGGGGATGCGGGCCAGGTTGTCGCGGGCGGTTTCCACGGCTTCCGACAGGTCCACGCCCACCACTCGGGCGCCCCATTCGGCCAGGACCTCGGCATGGCGGCCGATGCCGACGCCCGCATCCAGCACCAGCTTGCCGGCGACCTCTTCCCGCGACAGGCCGGTCTTCAGGACCAGGTCCTGTTCGGTCAGGGCCACGCCCTGCTGGCTGTCCAGCTGGGTGTCGGTGTAGGTGGTCCACTGGAACGAGAAGGACGCGGTGTAGTGGTCCGATTCCACGAAGCGGGGGATGCCGCGCACCACGGGGACCGCCGGACGATCGGCGAAGACGAGGGTGCCGTCGGCACCGGCGCTCGGTGTGGCGATGAGGGCGTCTTCCACCCGGGCCGCGAAGGCCGGGTCCAGGGCTTTGCCGATCAGGGGATGCCAGTCCATGTCAGTCGGCCCTCGCGGTAATGTTCAGGGTGGGGCCGGCGCGGACGATGTCCAGATGCAGGACGCGGGTGGTGATGTCGCCGACGAGGGCGGCGCCCAGTGTGGCCCGGCAGGCGTCCGACAGGTTCAGGCCCATGTCCAGGGTGCCGGTCGCCAGATCGGCCAGGATGCCATCCAGCCAGCTCGCCGCGGCTTCCGCGCCGCCGCAAGTGGCGGCCAGTTCCCGGCGCAGGACGTCGAGGCGGGCCAGATCCAGGCGGGCGGACTGCCATTCGCCGTCACGGGATTCGGTGCCCAGTTCCACCAGGGTCTGGCCATCGCGCCGGGCGACAAGGGCAACGAGCCGGGGTTGGTACTCAGCGTCGATTTCCAGGCTGATGCTGAGCTCATCCAGTTCGATCTCGCCCCAGCGAACACCCATCAGATCGGCCTGGATGCGGTGGGTTCCGCCTTGCGGCACGACCTTGACGTCGATCCCGGCCGCGGCCAGATCGGGCAGGAAGGAGGCGGCGAGATCCAGTTTCAGGCCGTCGATGCGCAGGTGTGTCGCGTCGAGTTCCCGCTGGCTGGCGAAGGCCAGGCGTTTGCCGAACACGAGTTGCAGCTTGGCCAGGGCGTAGGAAGCCGGGTTGCGGAACGTCGCGCGCACCTGGGCCAGCTTGGACAGGGCGCCGAAGATTTCCGGGTTGCCGCCGAGAGCGTCGATAAGGTGGTACTGGTGCGGCGTTTTCGCCAGGTCGGCGTTGTCGCCGGGGGCGAAGAACAGCTTGCGGCCCACGTGCACCCAGCGTCCCTGGCCGTGGCTGGCGATCTTCTTCACCGAGTTGCAATGGGGCAGCGGCAGGGGCCGGCCATCCTCCAGCAGCATCAGGGTGCTGTGTCCCATCTCGTCGCTGCAGAAATCCTCGTCCAGGGACAGGGTGTAGGAATGGGTGCTGGCCCGCTGCAAGCCGGCGACGGGCAGGGCGCGGGGTCCCAGCCACCAGGATTTCAGCAGCAGGGGCAGGGCGCCCCGGTCGTTGCGCCGGCTTTTCAGGGCGCGCTGGTAGTAGGCCAGCAGCCAACCGGAGACGAACAGGATGGGGAACAGGGGGCGGCCGGTCATCAATCCACCAGGTAGAGGTTGTAGAGCAGCAGGTCCCGGCGCGCGTCCGGGTCGGTCACCGGCTCCACGCCGTGGAAGGCGTTGTCGGTGCGGATGAAGCCGAACAGGGAATTGGGCAGGTAGGGGGCGGTGACCACCCGGGTGAAATTCTCGCGCGCATGGTGGGGGCCGCCAGGGCAGCGGAACGCCGGGTCGTTGGGCACGTAGGCGGAGGTGCCCAGGTGGGCGTGGCGGTCGTTCCGGGGCAGGTAGAACAGGAAGGCCAGCACCTTCTCGCGCATGTCGGTGTGGGGCGGCAGGGCGTAATGGGTGAAATCCCGCACCAGACGGGCATCCTTGAGCAGGCGCTTGTTCGCCGCGGCCTCGCTCCACTGGCGCGTGATGAAGGGCCGGAACTTGCTCAGCATGGCATGGGCGAAGCGGCTGCCCAGCAGCCACTCGCCCACCTGGTTCCAGATTGCCGGCACGCCGGGATTGGGCTCTCCCAGGGAGAGGATGAGGCGGTCCTGGCTGTTGTCCGCGCCTACCGTGCCGTATTCCTGGATGGGGGTGTAGGCCTCGTCGGCCGGCAACTGGTCGATGAGGGCCGGGTAGAGGTCGGCGGGGAAGATGTCCGGCACGTAGAGATGGGGGAAGGGCCAGGACTTCACCTCGGCGTTCATGAGCCGGTAGAGGACGGCCATTTCATTTGCGTAGGCCTCATTTTCGTTAGCTTCGCTCAAGCCGCGCCCTCCCGCTTGAACAGCCATTCCCCCACCCCGGCGAAGGGGCCGTCCGGGCGGCTGGCGGCCCGGGCCTGCCCGGGATTGTGGCGGAAGCCCAGGCCGGCGAGTTCCTCCACCATGGCCCGGTGTTCCGCCAGATGGGGGTTCACCTCGATGAGCAATTCCTCGACGCCATCCCCGGCCAGGGTGGACCGGGCGCCGGCGACGACCTTGTGTTCGAAGCCGTCCACGTCGATCTTGATGTAGCGCGGCACCGGCAGGGCACCCTCGGCCACGGCCGCATCCAGGGTCCAGCTGGCGCAGCCCTGGACGAAGGGGGAGGCGCGGGCCTCCAGCTTGAAATCCACCTCCGCGCCGAAGCTGTGGCAGGAGGCGCCGGTTTCGAAGCCGGATAGGTAGAGCCGGTCCAGCCCCACCCGGTCGGACAGGGCACAGGGGAAGGCGATGATCAGCGCGTCCAGGCCGTTGGCCTGGATGTTGCGGTTGAGCAGGCCGTAGTTCTGGGATTCCGGTTCGAAGGCGTAGACCCGGCAACGCCGCGCCGTGGCGGCATAGAGGCTGTACAGCCCGATGTTGGCGCCCACGTCGAGCAGCACGGCGCCTTGCGCCAGCCCGTTCAGCCAGGCGATGGTGTGTGGCTCCTTGCTGTAGAGGGTCCGCACCCGGGCCAGGCTGAGACGGTTGGGCGTCTTGAACACGACCCGGCCGCCGTCGGTGGTCTTCAGCGCCACCTGGGGGTCGAGTTTCTCGTACTGGGCAAGGTCCATGCTTCAGTGTTACTTTGCTAAGTCCAAGTCAAAGCGTTTATTAGGTACGTTCCCTCCACATAGAAAGACCGTGTACCTCACCCGTATCTTGCTTAATGATTAGAAATAAATAGTCATAGCCAACCCCATGAAAGCGGATGAGGTTGCTCCCATTTCGGTTGACGATGTCGGGCTTCAAATTTGTTATCTGATGTTTGCCATAAACCCTGATTACAAGCTCAAGCATCGCGCCAATTACTATGGTGTCATCTCGGGGAAGTATGGGTTTGAATGTGGCTGCCACCATTCCGTCTTTTTGTGAATATGTGTAATCGTGTTTAAGGTAGCGCCCGCTACCGTCAGCCAGTGTTAACCCCGAAATAACAGCAAGTACTACCAACAATGCAACTGCAATGTTTGTCTTCATTTTGTTATCCCTCTTGAACTCAGGTTTTGATTATCGCTTGATGTAGATGCCCTGCCCGGTGGGGTTTTCCCACACCAGCTCGCCCCGGGCGCGGAAGAACTCCCGCTCGCCGATATGGGAGAGGCGGTAGCGTTTGAAGCCGAAGTCGTCGAACACGATCATGCCGCCCGGGACCAGGCGCTCCACGATGGTGGGCAGCACGGCCAGTTCCGGCTCGGCGGCGTTGAGGTCGATCTGGGCGAAAGCAATCTTCTCCGGCAGGCCCTGCTCGAAGCTCAAGGGCACCGCGCCCTGGATGACGCGGAAGTTGCCCAGGGGCTCGAAATAACCGCGCACCTGGTCATAGAGCTGGGGGCCATGGCCGGATTTCTTCGCTTCCTGGGGCGGGTTGTCGAAGATGTCGTAGAGCCACCAGGTCTTGCCTGTAACTTTGCGGAAGTCACAGAAGCGCTCCATCACTTCCACGGTCTTGCCGTCGTAGCAGCCCAGGTCGACGAAGTCGCCATCCACGGCCAGGCAGCTCTTCGCCGCCCAGCACAGGGTGTAGATGCGCCAGATGCGGGCCAGCAGGATGGGGTCCTTGGCGTGGGGTCCCATGGCACGGATGAAGTCGATGTCCTCCAGGAAGCCGAGGTTGCGGTACC
>CAZEOR010000109.1:0-7846 GCA_964513695.1 uncultured Thiobacillus sp. | reverse complement strand
GAAGCGCCGGCAAGCGGCGGCGGGCTCAGCGGGATATTTGGCGATCTGCTGGGCGGCGCCACCGGCGCAGGTGGCAGCAGGCGCGAAGGCGTTGTGGAAGCGCTTGCCAAGAGCGCCGCCCGTTCCGTAGGCAGCCAGGTGGGCCGGGCCATCATCCGGGGCGTGCTCGGCTCGCTGCTGGGAGGAAAACGCTAAGTGGACAAAACCAGCGAAGAGAAAATCGTCCTCGACGCCAAGCACTTCGACAGCAAGGCGCGCCAATGGGACGAGAACCCGGTGTTCAGGGAGCGGGCCGCGAAGATCGCCGCCGGCATCAGAGCCGCCGTGCCACTCGCAAAATCCATGTCGGCCCTGGATTACGGCAGCGGTTCCGGCCTGCTGAGTTTCCCCCTCAAGGACGAATTGGGGTCCATCACCCTCAAGGACACTTCCGCAGGCATGCTGGCTGTGGCCGAAGAGAAGATCGCGGCCCAGGGCGTCACCAACATGAGCGTACGCCAGGCGGACCTGACCGCCGATGCGCCATCGGACGAACGCTACGACCTGATCTACTCGTCCATGACCCTGCACCACATCCCGGACACGGACGCGATCCTGAAGACCTTCCACGAGCTGCTGAACCCGGGCGGCTGGCTATGCATCGCCGACCTGGACCGGGAGGACGGCACCTTCCACGGCGTCGAGGTGGACGTGCACCACGGCTTCGAGCGGTCCGCGATGGCGGGAAAGGCGGTGGCTGCCGGCTATGAAACGCCTCGCTTCGACACCATCTTCGAGATCGTCAAGGAAACGGAGAGCGGAAACCGTGCCTATCCGGTGTTCCTGATGGTGGCGCGACGCCCCTGAAGTTCAGATGCGCGAACCGCGCTCGACGATGATGCCCAGCTCCTTGACTCCGCGCAGGATGGCGATCTTGCGCACCGCCACCCGCACCCAAGGGGCGCCGAATTCATTGCGGACAATATCGGCGATGAGTTCCCCCAGTGTTTCCACCAGCCGGATCTCCCGGCCGGCCACCACTTCCTGGATGCGCGCCGCCACTTCGCCATAGTGGATGGTGTCGCCGATCTGGTCGGTGTGGCCGGCCTTGTGGTCGTAGAGACCGATCTCCAGATCGAGCATCACCGGCTGGGGTGCTTTGCGCTCCCATTCGTAGAGCCCGATAATCATCTCCAGGCGAAAATCCCGCAAAAACAAGATATCCATGCGATCTATCCGATACAGCCGGCTGAAAAGGCCGATGATTGTACGCAAACAATCCACCCAATGATTCCCGCAAATGATTGAAATCACGCTGATCCTGATCGCCGCCTATCTGATGGGGTCGGTGTCCTTCGCCATCCTGGTGGCCAAGGTTTACGGGCTGCCCGATCCGCGCAGCCATGGCTCCGGCAATCCCGGCGCCACCAACATGCTGCGTACCGGCCGTAAATCCGCGGCTGCGCTCACCCTGGTCGGCGATGCGCTCAAAGGCTATGTGGCGGTCGCTCTGGCCCAGTGGGCCACCATGAATCATGGTCTGCCCGTATACACACCCTATCTGGCTGCCCTGGCAGCCTTCCTGGGCCACCTGTATCCGGTGTTCTTCGCCTTCAAGGGTGGAAAGGGCGTGGCCACCGCCCTGGGCGTGCTGCTGGCCCTGGATATCCGTCTGGGCGGCCTGGCGGTGCTGACCTGGATCGTGGTGTTCTCCATCACCCGCGTCTCATCCCTTTCCGCACTGATCGCAGCCACCCTGGCCCCGGTCTATGGCTACTACCTGTTGGGCAAGGGACCGGAAACCAAATTCCTGGCCGGCATCCTGGCCGTGCTTTCGCTCCTTGTACTGGCCCGCCATCACAGCAACATTCGCAAGCTGATCTCGGGCGAGGAAAAGGCGTTCAAAAGGAAATGACCGTGTTCGAAAAGACGATCGACTACGCCCGCGAAAGCCTGATCGCCGCCTCCGAGGCGGCGGTGGACCGGGCCGGGGATCGCCTGGGCCAGGTGGTGGACAATGCCAGCCAGGCCATCGACGAAAAACTGGACAAGATTTCCCAGGAGCTGCACAGCCAGCGCAGCATGACCAAGGACGACGTGCGCGAGATGGTGGACTACGCCGCCGAGCGCCTGACCGTGGTGCTGGACGAGCGCATCGCCGTCATGCGGCAGGAAATCACCGGGTTGGTGGAAGAAAAGACCGAATATTTCAAGGCCGAAATCGACGCCTTCTTCATCCAGCGTCAAAAGGATCTGGCGCGGGAACGCCGGCGCCTGTTGATCAATATCGTCCTGGCCAGCGGCGCGGCCATGGCGGTGGGCGCGGTTTCCCTCTTCTACAAGGGCATTCGGGAATGGGATCTGCTGACCGTGTTCCGTGTGGTGATGGCTTCCCTGGCCGGCGGCTATGGCGTCTGGCTGGTGCTGAGCCTGCTGCGCGGCTGGCTGCGCATGACCGAGCACAAGAAGGATATGGTATTCCTGGCCGCCCGTTACTGGGGCTGGCTGAGGCCTGCCAGCATTTTCTCCTCCCTGGTGGTGCTGACCATCCTGCTGCTGCTTTCCCTGGTGCTGATGTTCCCGGGCGAGGCTCTCCGCCTCATCGGCCAGCCGATTCTCAAGCCGGGCGGCTGAGTTCCGACAACTCCCATCTGGGGCGCACGCCGAAGCGTCCGTCAGCGGGTTTCATTGCCGCCCTGAGCCGCATGCCGCCAGCAAAGGCAATCATGGCGCCATTGTCGGTGCATAGTTCCAACGGCGGATAAAACACAGTGAAATGCCGCTGGGCCGCCTCCGCATCGAGTCGCGCCCGCAAGGCCCGGTTGGCGCCCACCCCGCCCGCCACCACCAGCCGCTTCAAACCGGCCTGATTCAACGCCGCCAGGCATTTCCCCGCCAGCACATCCACTACCGCAGCCTGGAAGCCGGCGGCAATGTCGGCCCTGTGCTCCAGGCCTTCCCGCTTGACCAGAGTCAGAACCGCGGTCTTCAAGCCGGAGAAGCTGAACTCCAGATCTCCGGAATTCATCATGGGGCGAGGCAGTTTGAAGCGAAGGGCATCCCCCGTATCGGCCAATCGGGATAAGGCCGGCCCGCCCGGATAGCCCAGGCCCAGCAACTGGGCGGTCTTGTCGAAAGCTTCGCCAGCGGCGTCGTCCACGGTTTCCCCTAACAGTTCGTAGCGCCCGACACCGTCCACCCGCATGAGCTGGGTATGGCCGCCGGACACCAGCAGGGCGACAAAGGGGAATGCCGGCCGGGGATCCGCCAGCAAGGGGGAAAGCAAATGGCCTTCCAGGTGATGCACACTCACGGCCGGAATGCCCAGCGCCGCTGCCAGGGCATTGGCGAATCCGGTGCCGACCAGCAACGCACCGGCCAGACCCGGCCCCTGTGTATAGGCGATACCGTCCAGATCGGCGAGGCTCAGCCCGGCATCCTTCATGACGAGCCGGGTCAGGGGAATAACCCGGCGGATGTGATCGCGGGAAGCCAGTTCCGGCACCACGCCGCCATATTCGGCATGCATGGCCACCTGGGAATGGACGGCATGGGCCAGCAGACCGCGTTCGGTATCGAACACGGCCAGGCCGGTTTCATCGCAGGAAGATTCAACGCCAAGGATTTTCATACGACGCCCAGGATTTTCATGGGGCTTCCAATGCGCCTGTTGGCGCGGGGTTGCGGATAAGGATGTGAATTGTATTGAAACGGGCGACGGTCCCGGTATAGAATCCGCCACCTTTTTCAGTCCCACCCACATTTACAGGTAGCAGGAACGAGACATGCCCAGCGTTCGACTCAAAGAAAACGAGCCCTTCGAAGTCGCCATGCGCCGCTTCAAGCGCACTATCGAGAAAACCGGTCTGCTGACTGAACTGCGTGCCCGCGAGTTCTACGAGAAGCCCACACAAGAACGCAAACGCAAGCTGGCTGCCGCCGTGAAGCGCCATCACAAGCGTCTGCGCAGCCAGACCCTGCCGCCCAAGATGTACTGATCGGCCGCTCTCGCCGGTTATCCACGGGCCTGTTCATCAGGCCCGTTTCCATTTGGGCCGTTTCATTTCAGCCACTCAATTTTCGGGATCGCCATGACGCTCAAGGAACGCATCACCGAGGACATGAAGGCCGCCATGCGCGCCAAGGACAGCGCGCGCCTGTCCGCCATCCGCCTGCTGCTGGCCGCAGTGAAGCAGAAGGAAGTGGATGAGCGCATCGAGCAGGACGACGCGGCCGTCACCGCCATCATCGAAAAGCTGCTCAAGCAGCGCAAGGATTCCGCCTCCCAATACGAGGCAGCCAACCGGATGGATCTGGCGGACCAGGAAAAATTCGAGATCGGCGTGCTCTCCGCCTATATGCCCCAACCCTTCTCCGCCGAGGAAGTGGCCGCGCTGGTCAAGCAGGCCGTGGCCGAAACCGGCGCCGCCGGCGCCAAGGACATGGGCAAGGTGATGGCCTGGCTGAAGCCGAAGCTGGCCGGCCGCGCCGACATGACCGCCGTCTCCGGTCTGGTCAAGGCCGCCCTAAGCTGATCAACGGCATAGAATCCTGGGCATGATTCCCCAGGATTTCATCCAGCAACTCCTCGACCGCACCGACATCGTCGCGGTTGTCGAACGCTACGTCCCCCTCAAGAAGGCCGGCGCCAACTACCAGTCGCGCTGCCCCTTCCACAACGAAAAGTCTCCCTCGTTCTCGGTCAGCCCCACCAAGCAGTTCTATCACTGCTTCGGCTGCGGCGCCCACGGCACCGCCATCACCTTCCTCATGGAACATGCCGGATACAGCTTCGTCGAGGCGGTGAAAGAACTGGCCGGCCAAGCGGGCTTGCAGGTGCCCGACGACGGCGCCAAGCGGGCACCCGAGGAGGAAAGCCGGCGTGACATGCTCTACGAGCGCATGGAGGTGGCCGGACGCCACTACCGCCAGGCCCTGAAGACCGCGGACCCCGCCATCGCCTACCTGAAAAAACGGAGCGTCACCGGCGAGACTGCCGCCCGCTTCGCTCTGGGCTATGCCGCCGACGACTGGCAACCCCTTGCCGCCGCCTTCGCCGACTACCAGGACCCGCTGCTGGTGGAAGCCGGCCTGGTCATCAGCAACGAGGGCAAACGCTACGACCGCTTCCGCGACCGCGTCATGTTTCCCATCCGGAACGAGCGGGGCAAAGTCATCGCCTTCGGCGGCCGGGTCATGGGCGCGGGCGAGCCGAAATACCTCAACTCCCCGGAAACCCCCTTGTTCCACAAAGGCCGGGAACTCTACGGCCTGCACGAACACCGCCGAGCCATCCAGGGCGAGAACCGGGTGCTGGTGGTGGAAGGCTATATGGACGTGGTGATGCTGGATCAGCACGGCGTCCAGAATGCCGTCGCCACCCTGGGCACCGCTATCACGCCGGACCACGTCACCCGCCTGCTACGCCTGGCGGACGAGGTGATCTTCGCCTTCGACGGCGACAATGCCGGCCGCAAGGCCGCCTGGCGCGCCCTGGAAAACAGCCTGCCCCAGGCCCAGGACGGCAAGCTGCTCACCTTCCTGTTCCTGCCCGAGGGAGAAGACCCGGACAGTTTCGTGCAAGCCCAAGGTGCGGAGGCCTTCCGCAAGCTGTGCGACAAGGCCATGCCATTGTCGGACTTCCTGTTCGCGGAATTGAGCGCCCAGACCGACCTGTCTTCCCAGGAGGGCAAGGTACGCCTGGCCACCCTGGCCAAGCCCTATCTCGCCAAGCTAAGCCAGGCGCCCATGCTGGCGCGGGCATTACAGCAGCGACTGGGCGCGCTTACAGGCCTGGAGGTGCCCCGGCCTTTCCGCGACAACCGAAATCAGCGGACGCATTTCAAAACTGACTTCAACCCTGATCATCAAGCCAACGCCCAAGCCCAACGGCTTCAGGGTCGAAGCGCGGTCCAGCCCTCGGCTTGGCGCATCGTCTTGCAAGCGGTGCTCCACGATCCCGCCCGGGCAGGCATGCTGCCAGAGTTGCCCGAAGGCACTCAGGACGAAGCCCAAACCCTGCACGCCCTGGTCAGCCTAACTCGGGAACATCCGGAAATGCAGGCGCGGGACATCGTTGAGCACTTTCGCGGCCGCCCTGAACAAGCAGTACTGGAACCCGCTGCCGCCGCCCTGTTGAAACTGGGTGACGACTATGATGTGGAAGCCGATTTCCAGGGTGCCCTGTTGGCGCTCCTCGCCCAAGCCGGCCGCGCGGCCGTCAAGAGCTTGTCCGACCGCCGCCCCAGCGAACTGACCCCGGAAGAGAAAGCCCACTTGCTGGCCTCGTTAAAAACCCGGAAACCTAGTTAGGGCGCGCCAGTCGAAGCAACTGGCAAACGCTTGGGGCAAGCACCCAAGTTCATGTATAATATTGCGTTTTTCCGCAGTTATCTCACGGGGATACTTCAGTAATGGCGACCAAGACTCCACGGCAGACCGCCCCCGCCGAAAAGGAAGCGACCAAGTCTCCCGGCAGGCCGGCAGGCAAGAAAAAAGACGCGGCCAGCAAGGCGGCGCTGCTCGCCCAGGCGGTCAATCAGCAGGACAGCAAGGCCGATGTCGAGGCACGGCGCACCCGTCTGAAGAATCTGATCATGCTCGGCAAGGAACGGGGTTACCTGACCTATGCCGAGGTGAACGATCATCTCCCGGACGAGATGTTGGACGCCGAGCAGATCGAAAGCGTCATCAGCATGATCAACGACATGGGCATCCAGGTCTTCGACCAGGCTCCCGCCGCCGAAGACCTGCTCATGTCCGAGACGCCCGCCCCGGTGGCGGACGAGGATGCCGCCGAGGAAGCGGAAGCCGCCCTCTCCAGCGTGGACGCCGAATTCGGCCGCACCACTGACCCGGTGCGCATGTACATGCGCGAGATGGGCACCAAGGACCTGCTCACCCGCGAAGGCGAGATCGAGATCGCCAAGCGCATCGAGGAAGGCCTGAAGCACATGGTGCAGGCCATTTCCGCCTGTCCGCTCACCATCGTCCAGATACTGGAACTGGTGGACAAGGTCGAGAAGGACGAGCTCAAGATCGACGATCTGGTGGACGGCCTCATGGATAGCTCCGGCGAGGATATCGTCGTGGAAAGCGCCAGCGAGGAGATGGAAGCCGCCGAGGAAGAGGAAGGCGACGACGAGGCCGCCAGCGCCGCCATCAGCGCCGCCAACCTGGCCCAGCTCAAGACGGACGCGCTGGAGCGCTTCGCCGTCATCCGCAAGTGCAACGACAAGATGAAGTCCGCGCTGAGCAAGTACGGCTTTGCCAGCAAGCAATACCAGAAGCTGCTGGAGGATGTTTCAGGCATGCTGCTGGGCATTCGTTTTACCGCCCGCCAAGTGGATTCCCTGTGCGAAACCGTGCGCACCATCGTTGAGGAAGTCCGCAGCCACGAACGCGCCATCATGGACATGGCCGTGAACAAGTCCGCCATGCCCCGCGCCCATTTCATCAAGACCTTCCCAGGCCTCGAAGGCAACCCGGAATGGCTGGCCCAGGAACTGGCGGGCAAATCCGCCTATGTCGAGCAACTTGCGCGCCACCAGTACACCATCATGGAGCGCCAGAGCAAACTCAAGGCTCTTCAGGAGAAGGCCGGCATCCCGGTGAAGGAACTCAAGGACATCAACAAGAAGATGTCCACCGGCGAGGCCAAGGCCCGTCGCGCCAAGCGCGAGATGATCGAAGCCAACCTGCGTCTGGTCATCTCCATCGCCAAGAAGTACACCAACCGGGGCCTGCAATTCCTCGACCTGATCCAGGAAGGCAACATCGGCCTGATGAAGGCGGTGGACAAGTTCGAATACCGCCGCGGCTACAAGTTCTCGACCTACGCCACCTGGTGGATCCGCCAGGCCATCAC